>DASQJC010000149.1:0-5593 GCA_035631255.1 Candidatus Eremiobacteraceae bacterium
GTGTGGTCGGGCGTCTGCGAAAAACACGCCGCGTTGATATCGGCGGCGTGTTCGTAGACAGAGACGATCTCATGCGTGTTCGCCGTGCTCGTAAGGAGCACGGCGCTGAGAATGACCCCGATGATGTGCGTCAACCTTCCAGCTCCAAGGCGACAGTTGCCTCTCTAAAAAACGTATCGGCTGTTCTCATCGATTCGCCTACCGCTAACTCGGCCAGCGTTCGACGAGCGGTCCGCTTTCGATCACTCCGACGTGCGCGATCGCCGAACCAGGGTAAGCGAGCACGCCGTCCTCGACACCGATGATCCAGGTCTCCGGTCCGACGCGCACCTCGCCGTCGCCGACCGCTCGGCCCCACATGTCCGTGAGCGTCGCGACGACTCCACCTTCCTTCATATAGGCGCCAGCCTCGACGCGGTAGTCGAGTATGCCGGCGGCCGGCGGATACGGACCGTCTTCGCGGCGCCGAACGCGCCCGTCCGGCGGACGCGGTAGCGCCGGCATCGGCTCCGGAGGTCCGTCGAGCATGCCCGCCCAGCGCATGATGTTGCGCAGGCCGATGACGGCCGCGGCGACGACAGGCCGATCGACGGCTGAGTGCATGCCGAGCTCGACCGTGAAAGTGGGGATGCGCAATTCTTGGAGCGCTGCGCCGGTCGTCGACTTGTGGAGCTCGCGAGCGATGTACGTCTGCGACGGGAACTCGACGACTGCGGGGAAACCGAAGGCCGCCACCATCGCATCGAGCGTGGTCGAAAGCGCCTCCATCTTCGGGCGCTCTGATTCTTCCTTATAAAGCACGCGATCGCGGATCGAAAAGCCGACCGACTGGATCGAAGCGCAGTGGAGGTCGACGTAGTAGTCCGCCGATCCGCGCAGCGACTCGAGGAGCCGGGCGGCGAGGCGCTCGTAGACGGTCGGCTCGCGCGGCTCTTCGTCCGCCCGCCTACGGCCGGGGAAGGTGCGATTCGGATCGCGGTCGTCCCAGTACGGGTGGCGGCGGTTCGTCCGCAAGCCGGCGGGATTGAGGCTCGGAATGGCGACGATCGTGCCGGCCATCGCCGCGCATAGGTCGTCGGTCAGCAGGCGATGGAGCGTGTTGATCCCAGCGAGCTCGTTCCCGTGGATGTTCGCGGTGATCCAGAACGTCGGACCCTCGCGTTTGCCTTGGGCGATGACGACGGCGAGCCGATCGTTGCCGCCGGTCGGCAAAGCGACGCCTTCAAATGTTCCGTACTTGAGCTTGCCGGGCGATGCGACGCAGTCGCCGATCCGCAGATCCGTCTTCGCCAAGCAGCCCCCGTTCAAACGCGCATAGTCCGAAATGTAGTTAGGCCGAGCGAAGCTCGGCATACCACATTCGTCACAACCGTTCGGGTGGGCGCGCCGGGGATTCCTTGCGCGCCGCGATGACGCGGTTAGGCGCCTAACCAGCGCACGAGTGCGACTTGCTCGTCATCTATCTCGATCGACAGCAATCCTGAAGGAAAGCGCAGCTTCGTCGGACCGTCTGCGTCGAGCCTGACGTAGAGCATCGAGCGCTCGACGCGTTCGCCCTGGCGCGAGGTCTCACGCAAGACGAGAGTGTTCGCGTCCTGGACGCCGATGTAATCGTAGACGACGCTCTCGATGAACGGCACGCCGCTGCGCGCGCCCGAACTGTCGAACGCATCCGCGCGAGCCGATTCGCGCTCTTGCTGCACTTTGACGTCGATATGGACCTCAGCGAAGATCCGGTCGCCGATCGTCGCGCGGTGCATTCCCGTCTTTGGAAACGCGAGCGTCGGCTCCCATTTGGTCGCCCCGCGTCCGAACCCCGACTCTTGGGCGCCCGATTCGGTTGTCCAGCGTCTCGATCTGGGCACGCGTCACTCCCCTACGCATTGGCCGAATGTGGTATGCCGAGCGCAGCTCGGCAGCCGACCTTCGGTCGGCCTACTACATTAGTTATCGGCCGGTGGTCGGCAAGGAAGCGGCAGGTCAGGGACGGCCTTCGAGGCGCTCGACGACCCGAGCCGCACAGTATTTCTCGTAGAATTCGATCGGTCCGACCGCCGGTATGAGCGCCTGCGCGTAGCCCATCGCCTTGAGCGAGCCTAGCGCGCGCCTGGCTAAGACGACTCCGATGTGCTGGCCCCGCATCTTCCGGTCGACGCCCATCGGACCGAAGATGCCGACATCCGGGCGATCCCACCACTTGTCGAGCCACCAAAAGCGGAAGCTCCGCTGCGCGTAGGACGCAAAACCCACGGGCCCAAGTGCGGCGCGCGCGAACCAGTTCCAGCCCGCGGCCGCCTCTTCGTGCCACTTCCCGCGGAAGGTGCGCCGGATCCAATCGACGTCGTCCGGAGCTGCGCCCTCGCGGCCGACCAAACTGACGCCCCCGGCCGCGAGCACGGTCGATTCATCGGGTGTTTCGAACGAGGTCGCGCCAAGGTCGACGATCATGTTGACGATCATCGCCGCGTCGGTTCGTCCTGCGGCTCACTGGGCCCGCTTTGCTCGATTGTGCCGAGAATTACCGGCATGGCGCGCCGCGTACCCAGGGTACATCGCGCACCGACCTCAATGAACGTACATGCTGACGATACTGCTCGCGGCCGCATTGGCCTCCGCCCCGCCGCCGAGCGCCGCGGATGTTGCGGCGCTCGCCCATCTCGTGCGGACGATCGATAACGAGTACCCGATGCGCACGGCGACGCTCGGCGTCTCGATCGTCGATGGCGCAAGCGGCAAGACGCTTTTCGCGCAGGATGCTGACAAGGAATTCGCCCCGGCTTCGAACTTCAAGCTCGTCGATGCCGCGACCGCTCTCGCGTACATCGGCCCCGCCTATCGCTTCCACACCGACTTGCTCGAGCGCGGCACCGTCACGAACGGCGTGCTCCAAGGCGACCTCATCTTGCGCGGTGGCGGCGATCCGGTGCTCCTGCGCGCGGATCTCGAGCAGGCCGCGAAGGCTGTCGTCGCGGCCGGCATCATTCGCATCAGCGGCACGGTCTTGCCCGACGATCGGGTCTACGATCGTCAGCGTTACGGCGGCGATTGGGCGTGGGATGACATGCAGTATTACTATCAGCCGCCGATCCAAGCGCTGGCGGTCGACGAAGGGCTCGCATACGTGACGGTGACCCCCGGCGCTGCGGCCGGCGATCCCGTACTCGCTTCGATAGAGCCGAATGGCGGCGCGATGACGGTCGTATCTGACGCGCAGACGACGCCGAAAGGCGGCACGAACGACGTCGATTGTTTCCGATCGCCGGGCACCACGCAGATCGAGATCGTCGGTCACTTCCCGATAGGTTCGGCGCCGCTCCGATTCGGCTGCGCCGTCGAGGACGCATCCATCTACGCAGCGGATACGCTTGCCCAGTTGCTCACCGACGCAGGTGTTTCCGTGAGTGCGACGCCGGCGGGCTCGCAGGTCGAAGTCGGAATGCTCGACATCGAAGATCCGGCGTTCGTCGCACCCCTCGATCTGCCGGTGCTGTGGTCGCACGACTCCGCGCCGCTGAGCGACATCGTCGCCAAGATGATGCCGCCGAGCGACAATTTCATCGCGGAGCACCTCTTCAAGATGCTGCCGGTCGCGGCGTTCCATCAACGCGGCACGTTCGACGGCGGGGCAGCGGTCGAACGCAAATTCGTCGCCAGCCTCGGCCTCGATCCGCGAACGCTCGACAACGGCGATGGGAGCGGCCTATCGCAGGGCGATCGCGTCACGCCGCACGATCTGACGACGATCCTCGATTGGGAAACGCGCAGCAGCACGGGTCACGACTACATTAGCGCGCTCGCCCTCGCCGGCGTCAACGGCACCGTGCGGCATCATCTCCTCGGCTCCGATGCGGTCGGCCGGGTGCGCGCGAAAGACGGCTACATCTGGCACGTTTCGACGTTCTCGGGATACGCGCGGACGAAGCACCACGGCCTCGTCGTCTTCAGCATCATGGTCAACGATGCGAACGGCTTGCTCAAGCCGTATCAGCACGCGCAAGATCGGATCGTCGAGGAGATCGTCGACTGGCCCTAGCGGATAAAGCGACGTGAGCTAGATGGTCGGGACCGGCTCGCCGACGCGCAAGACGGTCGACGTGACCTTGTCGTCACCGAGCCTCACGAGCCGCGCGCCAGCGGCACGGCCGTCGTCGCGGCCGAAATCTTTCGATCGCGGCTTGAACTGGAAGAACGTCGAAGGTACGCTCGCGTAGAGCGTGCCGTCGCGATAGTCTTCGAAATCCTGATGGACGTGCCCGAAGAGGACCGCTTTCACTTGCGGCGCCGTGTCGAGGATGGCGAGCAGCGCGGCTCCGTCCGAGATCGTCATCGTGTCGAGCCATTGCGATCCGACGGGCACGGGGTTGTGGTGGACGGCGATGATGACCGGCTTCAGTGGCGCCGAGGCGAGCGTGTTGCGAAGCCACTCGCGCTGCGCATCGCCGATGCAGCCGGCGTCTTCGCCACGGACGGAACTGTCGAGCATGATGAACCGCCAGCCCGCCGCGTCGTACGTGAAGCAAAGCTTTTCTTTGTCGAGCGTGCGGTTCATGAGATGCTGCGCCATGAGCGCCGCGTCGTCATGATTTCCCGGGAGGAAACAGGCGGGCGCATCGAAGCGCGCGATCTTCTTTCCGAGCCGTTCGTACGATGCGAGACTGCCGTCGCCGGAACAGTCGCCGGTGACGAGGACGAGTTCGGGTTCGGGAGCGACGGCGATGACCGCGTCGATGACCTCATCGGCGTGATGCTCGGGCGCTATGCCCCACAAACGCGTCGAGGGGTCTTCGAAAAGATGCGTATCGGAGATCTGGACGACGTAGGGTTTGCGCACCGGCATCCTCAGCGCTTCCGGCGCGACGCGAAAAGCAGGAGCCCCACGAGCACGGTTGCTCCGATTGCGAACGCTAGTCCTTTGGCATCGAAGTGAGCGACGTCATCCTCTGCGAGCCGCGGCGGCGACTCCGGGTCGTCTAGAAATTCCATGATGTGCTGGACCGGCGGGCCGTTCGCGCGCGCGGAAGACGCCGCGAGTTGGATATGACAACCCGGATTCGCGGTGATAAGCCGCTCGGCACGCGCCGTCTTAGCGGCTTCGATCATTCTGTCGGCGAGCGCATCCGCCATCACCGGATGCGTCAAGTTATACACTCCGGCGCTGCCGCAACAGCGGTCGGCTTTCGCGAGCTCGACCCGCTCGAAGCCCGGCACGGCGTCGATCGCGCGCCTCGGCGGATCGACGATGCGCTGTGCTTGCGCGAGGTGACAAGGATCTTGGTAGGCGACGCGCGTCGGCTCGCGCTCGTTTGGAGGACTTGCGCCCTGGCGTGCTCCCGCTTCCGGCGAGGCCGGCTCGGCGACGAGCTCCGTGGCATCTCTGACTCGCGCGGAAAATGACGCCGCTCGATCGCGCCACTGTGAGTCCGCTTCGAGAAGATGTCCATACTCTTTCATCGCGGCGCCGCAGCCGGCCGCATTGACCGCCACGTAGTCGGCCCCAGATTTCTCGAACGCGGCGATCGTCGATCGGGCGAAGGCGCGTGCCCGATCTTTCAGGCCTGCGTGAAGATGCAGCGCTCCGCAGCAGCCCTGACCT
>DASQJC010000150.1:0-9113 GCA_035631255.1 Candidatus Eremiobacteraceae bacterium
CTACCACGGCGGCCTGTTCCAGTTCACGCGGACGCGCGGCGGCGGAGAGGCGATCTCCTACGGTGCGCGCTCAGCTTCGCCGACGATCGAGGATAACGGCACGGCGCAGCTCGTCAACGGAACAGCGAACGTCCAACTCGACACGACCTTCGCTCGTTCGATCGACAACCGTCAAGCATACCAGGTCATGCTGACGCCCGACGGCGACACGAAGGGTCTCTACATGGCGTCGAAGAGCCCGAATGGGTTCATCGTGCGCGAAGTCCAAGGCGGTCATTCGAACATCTCGTTCGACTATCACATCTACGCGCCGTCGCTCGGCCAAGCCGGCGAACGGATGACCGAGATGACGCCTTCAGAGGCTGCTGCGATGATGCCGCATGCGCGGATGGCCAAGCAGTCGCTCCCGCAGGCGCCGAAGATCAAGGTCCTCCACAAGTAGTTCGCACCGCGAACCACAACGAAGTCGGGCCGGAACTCCCCCACGTTCCGGCTCGCCTTCATTTATTTCGTGGCAGCTAGTGCGTCGCGAGTGCCGCCGGAATGAGATAGTTCTCGAACGGATCGGTTTGGAAATGGCGCCATACGCCATACTGGCCGTAGTTGTCGGCGGTGATCATGACCGCCATATCGAGCTTCGGGATGACAAAGAGCAACTGACCGCCGTTGCCGCCGGCGTTGATCGCCGGATACGAAACGCCGCCGACGTCGAAAGTGGACAAGTGCCATCCGTAGCCGTAGTCGTCTGGTGAGTTCAAACCGGAATGCGGTGAAGTCGCGGCGGCGATGAACTGCGAGTCGACGATTCGCCGTCCATTCCACGTGCCGCCATTGAGGATCAGCTGACCGAACTTGAGAAAATCCCGCGGTAGGAACTGCCCACCACCCGCCATGTAAGCCGCATTTAGCGGCGGCGGCATCATCGGCAGCGCGTATGGGCCGAACTGCATCGGACCGGCAAAGCGATCGTAGAAGTAATCGGCCAGCGAGCCGCGGTTTGCCGTTGCGATCACAGCGCCGAGCACGTTGATGCCCGCACTGCAATAAACCGCTTTCGAACCAGGGTCTGCGACGACAGGCAGCGCGAGCGTGTAGCGATACCAGTCGGGCACCGCCGTCTGGCTTTGCATCGTGCCTTCGTTGCCGGGGCTGCTATCGTCGTTGTCATCGCAAGCAAGACCGGATGACATCGTCATGAGATCGGCGACAGTGATGTTTTTCTTGCGCGGATCGGACGATAACGCGTCGTCGTACTGCGGGAGCAGGTCGTACAATCGCGTCGTAGTTTTGATGTTCGAGTCGTCCTCCATCGCATCACCGACCATGAGCGTCGTGATGCTCTTCCCGGCTGAGCGCACATCGTGCACCGTCGATGCGTCGTAACCATAGAAGTATTCATCGAGGACGAGCTTGCCATGACGCGCGATCGAGACGCTGGTGATGTACGGTGCGCTAGGCGATGTGGCCGGTGATGCGAGGATCGAATCGACGAACGCGGCGACCTTCGCGGGATCGAGACCGACATCTGTCAGCGATGCGGTCTGCCAGCCGTCGTTTTTCTGCACAGGTTCTTGATAGACGAACGTCGACGAGCCGGCTCTCGGTGCAAACCCAGGCGTCGCACCGGCGTCGACTTTCTTGAATGTGAACGGCGTCGGATAGCCCGCAAGCGAGAGCTGCAGCGTTTTCGCGGACGAGTCGTAGGCGCCAATGATGTCCGGCTTGCCATCGGCGCGGAATCGCAGACTGTCGCCGTTGACAGCGAGCGTTCGCACGCCAATCCTTGCGCCGGCATTGACCTCGGGGTTGCGCAGGAAGGTGGTAAGCGAACCGTCCGCATCCTGTGTGACCGTGAGATAGAAGTGGGTCGTGTCGGCAATGGGCCGGACCGAGCCGCTCGATTCCGATTCGCTTCGCTTGGTCAGGACGACCGGCGTCGTGAAACTCTCGCCGTATGTCGTCGTTGCCGGCTGGATCCACTCGCCGGTCGCGGAGTTCGAACTGAAGACGAGTTTGCTGCCGTCATCGAATTCGAATACCGTCTTAGGTTCGTCGAATGATAGCGGCGCGTACGCCACGTGGCCACCGATCGTCGCGACGCGGCGTGAGCCCGTCACGAGGCGCACTGTTCCGGGCGCGATGTTGTGGCCGAACGTCAGACTGCTCTCCCAAGCGCCGACGAGCGGCGACACAGCGGCGAGAACGATCGAAAACGAAACGGCGAGCAGACTCATACCCATGGTCGCGCGTTCGACGGCCTCCTTCGACGAGCCCTCGGCGGCATTCAGTGCCCTTTCAGCGTTGCCAAACCGCAGCGCGCATGTGAAACAGAACCGATCAGGTCGCGATACCTGCTTGAAAGCAGGCGTGCACAAGCCCCTGGACGCACTTATCCGAGGTCGCCGCGGACCATCACCGCGGCGCGGTCGGAATGCAACGGAGCTGAAATATGGGCAGCAACACCGCTTCCGTCTCGCCGAGCCGCACGGCAAGGATCGCCGGCGCCTTCTACGTCTTGAACATCATTTTCGGGGCGCTCGCGGCGACCGTCGCCGCAAACCGCGGCACGTTAGGTACCGCGGTTCTTCTGATCGCGACTGCTTCGTACGTCGTCGTCACGCTGCTTTTCTATCGGCTGTTCAAGCCGGTGAGCCCGGCGCTCTCGCTGATCGCTGCGATCTTCAGCCTCCTCGGTTGTCTCATCAGCGCGATCAATGCGTTCGGCATCACGTCGTCGATCGATCCGCTCGCGCTCTTCGGTCTTTATTGTCTCACGATCGGCTACTTGATCATACGATCGACGTTCTTGCCTCGAACGCTCGGGGTTCTCATGCTCATCGCCGGTCTCGGCTGGCTCACGTTCGCGGTGCCCGACTTCGGACACCATCTCATGCCGTTCAACGTCTTGCCAGGCTTGATCGGCGAGACCGCGTTGACGTTATGGCTTCTCATCGCAGGCGTCAACGATCAGCGCTGGGCGGAGCAGGCTGCGTAAATGGCCGCCTCGGCACTCGTGCCCATCGACGATTCGCAGCGCTCGGCCGCGAAGGTCGCCGGCATCCTTTACCTCGTGACGATCGTGACGGCGAACTTCGCCGAGTTCTACGCGTTCGCGCGGCTCGTCGTCAATAACGATCCTGCGGCGACGGCATCGAATATCGAAGCCTCCGAACGGCTCTACAGACTCGGCGTCGCAACCGACATCTTCACGTTCCTCGCCGTCATCCCGCTCATCGTCGCGCTATACGTCGTGCTGAGGCCGGTGAACCGCAACATCGCCGTGCTCGCGTTGTCGTGGCGGCTCGTCGAGACGGCGATCTTCGTCCTGAGCGCACTCGCAGCGCTCGATGCGCTGCGACAGTTGAGCAGTCCGTACCATCAGAACTCGATGAGCGCGAACGAGCTTCAAGCGCTCATGATGTCGGCAATCGGTGCGCACGGCGCGACGTACAACGTCGGGCTCATATTCTACGGATTCGGCTCCGCTGCGTTCTGCTATTTGTTCTACACGTCTCGCTACATCCCGAGAGCGCTAGCCGGTCTTGGCGTATTCGCTTCGCTGCTCGTCGGCGTCTGCTCGTTCGCCTGCATCGTATATCCGGAACTCATCGGGTATCTGATTCCGATCTGCTACATCCCAAGCTTCTTGTTTGAAGTCGGCGCTGGGTTGTGGCTCGCGATCAAGGGCGTCAGTCAGCCCGCCTAATCGTCGCCGCCGAAGTGAAAGACGTACTTCATCGTCAGGCGGTGGAGCGTCGTCGACGCTGCGGGCGTGCCATAGTTGAGGAAGACCTCGTCGCCGCTCGCGAATCGCCGGTGGTAGGCGAAGGCAAGATCGGTGCCGGCGCTCGGCGCGAAGCCGCCGAGTCCGTTGATCGAACGTACCGAGATCGAGAAGTTTGAATCCGACCCAAGCGATTCGCCGATCGAGATGCGCCGAAGCCACTGCGAATCGAGCGCGCCTCCGCCGAGCGGTCGCTCCAACGTTCCATCGTATTCTAGACCGAGCGAGTAGCGTTCGATCGGACGCGACGTCGTCAGCGAGAAGATCTGCGTGTAATTGTTCCCGAACGGTCCGAATGAGTACGAAAAATCGGTCGGCTTCGCAGTGCCGTCACGGTATCCGAACGCGGATTGGAAAAGATCGAAGCGGCTGTCGCGTCCGTTCAGGTAACACGGAAAGCCCGTGAAGGAGGACGTTCCGACGATCGGTCCGCTGCAATCCGCATTTGCAGGTATATCGTAGCTGCGCAAGATGCCGATGATCGGTCCGAGGTTGTTGATCGAGAAGCCGTTGTTGAAGGTCGCGGCGATGATGCTCTGCGCATCTGTCTCATGGATCGCTCCCGACTCATCGAACCAGCGATCCCAAAGGAAGGTCGCGGAGTAGCTCTTGAGCCATCGATTCGAGCCGAGGCCTTGTTCGAATCCCTGGAACCCGCGGACGTCCGAGTTGAACGTCAATCCATCGATCGGGTTGTAGTTCGGTGACATGTCGTTGTATCCGATGACCGTTTCCCAGTTCGGCTTGGACACGGCGACGTACGAGTTCGTGAGTTTCGCCATGCCTGGGTCGGGCACGTAGCTCCCTCGCTCGATGGTCTCGCCGGTACCCCAATTGAAGCCGCTCGTGAAGTCGTGTCCGGTTGCGCCAGCATCGATCGTCGTATCATCGCCCGCGATGCTATGATTGGCGAGCACGCCGTCCGCCCAGTACGAGAACGAACGATCGGGTAGCGCATGCTTGTAGCCGAAAGCCGTATCGTCGAACGTGTTGCCCGTCGTCTCGTCGAAGCCGCGGAAGTTGAGCAGGCCGAGCGACTGAAGCCCGAACGTCCCCTCGATCTTCGCACCACTATCGAACGGTCCGATGCGAGGCGAATAGAAGATCTGCGTGTTCGGGCTCGTCGGACTCGAGAACTCGTCCTCGCTCACGTTGAGAAAGCTCGCTCCCTGCGCGAAGAACGGACGATATTCTTGGAGCTGGCGCGGAAATTCTTGCGGCACGACCGTCTGTTGATCGACTTCGACGTTCGAGAAATCGGGATCGACCGTCGCGACGAAGTTCATCGTGTTCGTGATCGGCACAGTAGCGTCGACGCCGGTTGGCCGTACCTTCTGAGGCTCGAACGAACCGTTCGCCTGTTGAAAACGATCGCGATCCGATCCCGCGCTTCCGAGCGCGTAGATCTCGGCATGCGGTTTGGGTCGAGCTGCCATGCCGGCGTCGTCCGCAACGGTCAACGTCGGCCAATAGCGCGCATCGTTGAACGTGGGCCAGCCTTGTCCAATAGGTGCGTCGGTCATCAACCCGTTGTACGACCACGTGTAATGCTCGCCGGCCGCTGAAACGCCGCGGATGAAGTTGAAGCGCCAGGTCATCTGCTTGCCGGCTCGCAGGCGCATCGTATTGAGAGGGATCGCTAAAACTGCGTTCCACGATCCGCCCTCGATGGCGGCCGCGCTTTGCCACCGCGGAGTATAGCGGACGTTGTCGCTCGATTGCTGGTAGCGGATGCCGCGCGGCGTGGTCTCGAAGAAGTAGACTTGTGTGCCCGCGCCGCTCGTGTCGATCGCGACGCCGACGAAGTCATCGAGACCGAAGCCGACGTTGTTCGTCTGTTGCTGCGCGACGATTGGCACGCTCGTCTGCTCCGCATGAAACGCGACGTAGAGGTAGTGGTCATCATATAAGAGGAAGACCTGGGTGCGCAGTGGGGCCGGCGTTCGCTTTGTCACGTCCCAAAAATCGTCCGGGATGATCCGGCCCTTAGTCCAGGCCGCGTCTTTGAGCGTCGGGTCGAGCGACATCGCGTGCGGCGCTTCCACCGCCGTAAATGAAACGGGAGCGGCGTTCACCCTCGTCCACGAGCTGAAAATCATGACGGCACTGAAGGCAACTCCGATGGCGATTTTCACGCCCCAAGCGTAGCGGTTGGAGAGCCGGGGGTTCAATCAACGACTCGTCACCAAGGGCGAAAACGTGGTTGTGGCTGTTCGATGATAGCCGCGAATCGCGCGACCTCGTATGCTGAGAAGAAATGCTAGGGGCTGCCGAAGGTCGATTCGAACACCTGGCCATGTCGGCCACGGTGCCCATCGGACGGTTGCGGTTCGATCCCGACCGGCTCGTCCTCTACGACGGAACGGAAGTCGTTCCGCTCGCGCCGTTGCCCGCACAGGTGCTCGCCAAGCTCGTCCATGCGAACGGCGAAGTCATCGATGCGATATCGTTACGTCAGTCGCTCTGGGGCGATGCTGCGGTCGAAGAGCGCAACCTCAACCAGCAGATGTACGTCTTGCGCCGCGTGCTGCGGCGCGACCCACAGATAGCCATCGAGAACGTGCCGCGGCGAGGCTATCGCTTAGTCGTCACGTCACTCGTCGCCGTTCCAGCAACTCGCACGCGTCTGAGAATCCAGTGGGCCGGCGCTTTCGCGGCCGTGGTCATCAGCGCCGTGTTCATCGCAGCATCTGGTCGCGTGCCGATGCAGACGTCGTCGTCGCCGCCAGTCGATCGCGACCTTGCGCTCGCGAGCTACTTGTCCACGAGCGAAGGGCCCGGTAATCTCGACGATGCCGCGCGCTACTATCGCGCGCTCATCGCGAAGGCGCCAAATGAAGCGGCCGGTTATGGCGGGCTTGCGTTTGTGGACGCGAAGATCGCTATCGGTGCGACCGGTGATGACCGTGCGCAATCGTTTGAAGCCGCTCGAATGGAGGCCGCGGCCGCGTTGCGCCGAGATCCGAACGAGAGCAATGCGCTCACCGCGCTTGGCATCGTCGCGAGCGTCGACGAGCATCGGAACGATCTCGCGAAACAATTCTTCGACGCTGCCGTCGGTGCCGATCCGACAGCCGAGTCGCCGCGTGCGTGGCGCGGCAAGTTCCGCCTGAGCATCGGTGACTTCCGCGGTGCAGGCTGCGATTTCAGGACGGTGAGCCTCGACGTGCCGACGTCAGGATCCGCGGTAGGTCTGTATGGTGAGTGGCTCGTTCTCGATCGAGATTACTCCGGAGCGACCGCCGTCTTGTCGCAGGCGCTCGATCTCGGCTACCATCCCGGATTCACGCGGTATTGGCTGGCGCGCTCGTACTACGAACGCGGTCTCGATACACAAGCGCTCAGGCTCTCGAACGAGATACTGGCGCTTTATCCAGGCGAGGCGTCGGCACTTGCGCTCAGGTTGCGGGTCGAAACGAGCCTCGGCGAAAAGAAGGCGGCACTCGCAGACCTCGATCAAATCGAAAAGATCCGCGATCCGAACCGATACGACGCGATCGCGCTTGCTTCCGCCGAGATCGCGATGGGCAACAAGAGCGAGGCGCTGGAGGCATTGCGGACCTTCGAAACGTCGAACCAAGTCGGGCTCGACGATATCGCGCGGATCCGGACTGACCCAGATTTCGATTCATTGCGCACAGGATTCAACCAGATAGTTTCCCTCTAAGCCCGCAACCGGGGTGGTCTCGTGGCGAGTAATCATGTCTACGAAGATCGGTGGGGCGAGGTTATCGACCGCACTGATTCCGATTTTCTCGAAATTCGTTGGTACGACACGACCGATGCGATGTCGAAGGACGAGTTCCAACGCTGGCTGACGCTTTTCGCCGAGAACGAAGAGCCTCTTCGGCGTTCGTGTTGCCTCATCGACGCGACTAATTTCAAAATGGATCCCGCGAACTCCGACGGGCCGTGGCGCGAGGTGCACATCGTTCCGCGCTACAACGCGGCCGGCGTGAAGAAGTTCGCTTTCCATTTCCCCGCCGGTATGCCGCTGATCGGCAAGCCGCCTCAGGTCGAAGGCGTGGCGAAATATCTGACAGGGTATTTCGGCCGCCGACAGGATGTGCTCGACTGGTTCGCCCGTTAGGTATCATGTTGCGCTCGGTGTTGGCAACCTGACGTGAAACCGAGCTCCGATCTTATCGAGCACGTGAGCGACACGGCGCTTTGGGTTGCGACGTATCGCGGCATGGAGAGCGCTCGCCCCGACGCGCTTTTCCACGACCCCTACGCGCGCAAGCTCGCAGGCGATCGCGGCGAGCACATCATGCGATCCGTGCGGTTCGGCGTTGCGGCTGCGTCGCCGATGATCGTTCGGACGAAGATGTTCGACGAGATAATCATGCGCCTCGTCAACGACCGCGGTATTGACGAGGTTCTCAATCTTGCGTGCGGGCTCGACGCGCGTGCATTTCGACTGCCGCTGCCGAAGTCGCTGCGCTGGACCGACGTCGATTTTCCCGACATGATCGCTTATCGATCGAGCGTGCTCTCAAGCGAAACGCCGGCTTGCGTCTACGAGGCGGTCGGCGTCGATCTCAGTGACAAGCCTCTGCGAGACGCCCTGTTCGATCGCGTCGGCGCCCGATCGAAGCTCGTCGCTGTCGTCAGTGAAGGATTGCTCGTCTACTTATCGCCCGATGAGGTCGGCTCGCTGTCGACGTCGCTCGCTTCGCGCCCGACGTTCGCATACTGGCTGGCTGATATCAACGGTGCGATGGCGATGAAGATGATGAATCGGATGTGGGGCAAGAGCATCAAAGCCGGTCAGGCTCGATTTCAATTCGCGCCCGTCGAGGGCACGAAGTTCTTCGAACGCTATGGTTGGCACGAGGCTGAGTACTACAGCAACTGGGATGAGGCGAAGCGGCTCAAGCGCGGAGTGTGGTGGTACCAAATCTTCGGACTCTTCATGGCGCTATTGCCCGCAAAGCGTCGAGAAGTTTATCGCAGAGCGGCAGGCGAGGTACTGCTCGAGCCGATCCGATAGGCCTATCTTCCCGTCTTCTGCTGATGAAGCGTGATCTTGTTGCCTTCAGGATCGCTCAACGACGTCTGCTTGCAGACCGGGCCATCCCAGATCTCTTCGACCAGCGCGCCCTTTGCGCGCAATGATCGCACCGCCGCGTCGATATCGTCGACTTCGAAGACAGCGCGGGCGCCGGAGCCCGGCTTGCGCCCTACCCATTCCGAGGCCATCAAGCTGAAACAACCCGTCGCAAGATGCGCCTCGTTGTACTTCTCGACGCCGTCTTCGACATATGGGCCGGCAAAAGTCAAACCGAGCACCGTTTCGTACCAAGCGCGGGTGCTTGCGACATCGTCC
>DASQJC010000151.1:0-9557 GCA_035631255.1 Candidatus Eremiobacteraceae bacterium
AAGAGTGCCGTGATCGCTGGTATGGCGACACCGAGACCGACGATACCGCCCAGCACGACTGTAGCACCGGCCATGAAGGTCCGGCGGCTGATCTCTTCCGGCGTGCCCGGATCCTGCGCGCTCTGGCTGCTCGTCACCAGCGATTCCCTCCATATAGACATGCGAAACCCGCGTCGCTGCGCACTGTCGGGCTGTCTGTTCTCTACGCTGTGCGGGACGCCTGCCCGATGCTTAGGCCGCGCGACACCACTCTTGCATCGTTTGGCACACCACATCGTTACGCCGGAGTTCGCTTGAACGGGACCTCCGGAGCCGAGCTTTTAGGCTCTTCGATTGAGGGTTGTTACTCGAGCACGCTCGCAGTAGCGTGTGTTCCACATCACCACGCCCCTAAGGATGCAAAAAATGAGGCTTCGAAACGTTTTGTCGACCGCTACGGTGGTCACCATCGCGACGGCGATCGTCGTCGCGGGCTGCTCGATGTACGGCACGAGCGGCACCCAGACTCCGACATCGCAAGGCGCGCACGCGGCGGTGCCCTTCGACGTGCCGTCGCCGACGCCGACCCCGATCCAACTCGTCATCGCCGGACTCGTCGGCACGCCGACGTGGCCGATCGGTGATACATCGACCGGCGGCCAAGGCCAGCAAGTCCAAGGCCTCAATTGCCTCGCGCAGCTGTCGGAGCCGTATCACCATCACGTTCAACTGAGCATTTTCGTCAACGGCCAGCAGCTCGCGGTGCCGATGGGCGTCGGCATGGATCAGCCTGGCGGAGGCAAGAGCGGCTACATCTATCACACGCACTGCCTCTACTTCGTCCACACGCACGACCAGACCGGTATCATCCACCTCGAGTCGAAGACGCCTCCGACGTTCACGCTCGGAACTTTCTTCAAACTCTGGGGTGAGCCGCTGTCGAGCACGCAGATCGCGCAGTTCACCGGCGCGGTGTCGGTCTACATCAACGGTCAGCTCGACACGACTGACCCGATCGCATCGGTTCCGCTGACACCCGGCAGCGACATCACGCTCGTCATCGGCACGCCGCCCGCATGGATTCCGGTCTACATCCTGCCGCCGAGCCTACAACCCTAGTCGTTCGCCACAGCGCGCTCCGCTTCGAGGCATAGCATCCGGCCTCGATGCGGGGCGCGCACTTTTTTCATCGCGTTGCGATCAGCGGCGCGATCGAAGATAAGCGCCGTCGCTCAGGCGACGGCGTTATGTTTTTCGCCCCTTTTTGCTGACCCAGTCGAAGCGGCTGATGTCGCCGGAGAGCTGCTCGACGGCGCCATCTGCCGTGACCGCGGCCCTGATGGGCTCGTTGCCGCGAAGCTCGACGAATACGTTGCCGTTGGCCGCTTTTCCGATGACGACAAAGCCGAGCGATTGGAACTTCTTGACGACGTCCTGCTGCTTATCCGGCATGAAATTCCCGCTTCGGCGGGACGGAAAGCCACCCTGCGGTGTCGAATATCGTCGGTCCTGAAAGGTAGTGAATCGTGGAACCGGACCAGTACATCAAGGAATTCTTCGATACCATCAAGGCGCAGCTCTCGGACACCCGCGTCGACGTCGAACGCCGCCGCGCGAGCTATAAGAACTCGGTCGTCACGGCGCGATGGTCGGACTACTTCTGGGATGTCGAGATGAAGTCCGCAGCAGAGCCGGAGCCGCTTCGGCGGCTCTACGACCCGTCCAACGCCCGGTCGTCAGAGACGGCCGCGGAGTACTTCGTCGACGCGCTGCTCAAGGCGGCCGGCGACGATCCGTTGCCGCCGGAGATGCGTCCGCCGAGACGCGGACGGCGTCACTTCGGAAAGCGGGCGACGAACTAGCTCTCGCGACGATAGAGGTCGTCGCGAGTCGGCGGCATGCGTACCGTGCCGTCCGGCAGGCGCTTCGCCAGTAACGTCTGGCCGAGACCCATTCGGCCGACCGAAAAGCCATGCGCCGAGCCGGATATATAGAAGCGCCACACGTTGTACGTCTCGTCGCCGACGGCGGCGCGCGCTCGCGCTTCGTTCGCTTCGAGCCTGCGAACCCAGTGGCGCAGCGTCGTCGCATAGTGCTCGCGCAAGTTCTCGACGTCACGCACTTCAAAACCGGCGCCTTCCGCCGCGATCGTGATCTGATCGATGCGCGGCAGATCGCCGTCCGGGAACACGTAGCGCTCGATGAACGTCGAGCGTTTCGGCGCGAAGCGTTCGATGAGAGCTGCGAGCCCACTTGGACGCGTGCGTTGAGACGTGATGCCGTGATTGAGGAACAGACCGCCCGGCGCGAGCGCATCATGGACGGCGCTGAAATATACCGGCAGCATGCCGACGCCGACATGCTCGACCATTCCGACACTCGCCGCCTTGTCGAAAGGTCCGAGTTTGCCGAGCTCGCGATAGTCGAGCAGCTCGACAGCACAGCGGTCCGCGAGACCTTCCGCCTCGATCCGCCGGCGTGCATACTCAGCCTGCCGGCGGCTCAGCGTGATGCCGACCGCCTTGGCTCCATATTCGCGCGCGGCGAATCGCACGAGACTTCCCCAACCACAGCCGACGTCGATGAGGCTCTCGCCGGCCTGTAGTCGCAGCTTGCGGCAGATGTGGTCGAGCTTGGCAAGCTGGGCGTCGTCGAGCGACTGCACGCCGTCTTTGAAATACGCGCACGAGTAGACGAGCTCGCGATCGAGCCACAGCTCGTAGAACTCGTTCGAGACATCGTAATGATAGGCGATCGCCGCTTTGTCGCGATCTATCGAATGCTTGCGACCGTGCGCGTGATAGGCATGCCTCGCGCGCTGTTCGGCATGTTCGCCGTGCGAGCGCGGAAGCCGAAGCGCCATCGCGGCGATCTTCGCGGCATCGCGGGCACGCATTCCATCCGAGAGTCGCTCGAATTGGGCGATGGCGTGCTCGACGTCGCCGCGGACATCGAGGTCGCCCTCGACGATGCGACGCGCCGCTGCCGTGCTGTCGGCACCGAGAATGAGCGAGCGCAGCGCGCCGAGATCCTTCGCGACGACGACGGCTCGCGTCGCACCATCGGGGGCGTAGAGCATCGAACCGTCCGCGAGTTCGACTCCGATCTTGTCTGTGCGGCCGTCGAGCATGAGACGCAACATCGATCGCGCGACGTCGACAGCATCCGTGTCGGCGCGTTGTGCGCTATACGATCCGTGGGTCAGGTCGGGCCGCATCATCCTTAGTATACCGCAACGGCGAGGCGCTACGCAGCGGCAGCGAGAGGCTTTCGAGCGGGCCGAAGGTCCCGTGGTTCGCCGGAGAGATGGAGCGGTCGATCTTCATGGTCGACCGACACGGCCTTGCGATGAGGATAAAGGTTTGGTATGTCCCTCAACCGTGAGCGATGAGGGCGATGCCGACGACTGCGCAGCCGACGCCGATCCACTGGAGCCGGCCGAGCTTTTCGCCGAGCACCATCCGCGCGAGCATGACTGTGCTCGCCGGATAGAGCGACGTGATGACTGCGGCGACGGAGATCAGCGTGTAGCGTAGCGACAACAGATACAACACGTTGCCGCCCATGTCAAGTATTCCACTGCACGCCATCGTGCGGATCGACTTCGGCGCGGGAGTCGTGAACCGCCGCAGTACGAGCGCGACGAGCCCGATGGATGCCACTGACACGACGCGCGCCGCCACGAGCGGCCACATGCCGCGCGACGTCTGCGACAAGAAGACGTAGAGCAGTCCGAATCCGCAGCCAGCGAGGAAAGCTTCGAGCAACCCCGCGCGAGACGGCTCGGCTCGGCCGCTGACATCTTCATGCGATGATGAAGAGATGAGTCCGACCGCGCCGATCGCCAGAACGATCCCGGTGATGACTATCGCCGACGGTCGCTCGCCGACCATGAGACCGTATCCGACCGGAACGACGGCGGCGATGACCGCGGTGATCGGAGCGACGACGCTCATGCTGCCGATCGCGAGACCTCGGTAGAGACACGCGATCGCTATGCCGCCGAAAAGACCGACGAGCGCGCCGAGTTCGAGATCGCGCACGCTCGGTGCGCCCGGGCTGAACACGGGAACCGCGATGAGGGCGGTAGCGAGGCCGAAGAGCCCCGTGAGGGGCACGACCGTGAACACCGAGTCGCGCTTGGTCGCGAGACCACCGAAGAAATCGCCTGCTCCGTAGACCGCCGCCGCTGCGAGCGCGAGAATGACGCCCAAGGCGCGGCGTCAGCGCTTACGCTGATGAAGCGCGAACCGATTGCCTTCGGGATCGGTCACGAAACAGCTGTGGCACATCGGCGAATCGGAAACCTCGGTCACCGGTACTCCGAGCGCGACGAGCCTCTCACGCTCAGCGGCGACGTCGTCGACCTCGAATGCGGCGCTCGCTTGTGAGCCCGCCTTGATGCCGATCGATTCGCCGTCGCCGACGCCGAACGTCATGTCGCCGATGTCGAACTCGGCCCAGTAGTCGGTGAACATGTCGCTTGGCTTGAGACCGATGACGTCGCGATAAAATGTGATGGCGCGCGGAACATCCTTGACAGAATATGCGATGAATGCTAGCTCTTTATACATCGCCGAGCCTTCTCGCGCGCCGAAGAGCTACCCTCGACCGTGGAGGCATCGTTCGCGGCCTCGCCCAATGGTGGCGCTCTAGCAGACCCGCGGCGTCACTCGCCGCGCGTTCGTGCCTTTTGCGCGCCGAGTCGAAAGGATGGCCGCCGTGGCCGCTGCGTCCGTCTCGCAAGTCAAAGATGCCCGCATCGAACTCACGTGGCGCGGCATAATCCTCGGCGCTGCGATAACCATCGTCTTCACCGCGGCGAACGTGTATCTCGGTCTCAAGATCGGACTCACGTTCGCGACGTCGATACCGGCCGCTGTCATCTCGATGGCGGTGCTGCGCGCGTTTCGATCGGCGACGATCTTCGAGAACAACATCGTCCAGACGGTCGCGTCGGCAGCCGGCACGCTTTCTTCGATCATCTTCGTATTGCCCGGCCTCGTCATGGTCGGCTGGTGGACTGGTTTCCCATACTGGGAGTCGTTCGCGATCTGCGCGACCGGCGGCATCCTCGGCGTCATGTACAGCGTGCCGCTCCGGCGCGCGCTCGTCGCGCAGTCCGACTTGCCGTATCCGGAAGGTGTCGCCGCCGCCGAAGTGCTCAAGGTCGGCGTCGGGGCGAAGGGCGAGACCGCGGCGTCGATAGACGAGAACAAGAAAGGTTTGCTGACGCTCATCGTCAGCTCGCTCGTGTCAGCCGGCTACTTCTTCGTCGTCCAGACGCGCATCTTCATCGACACGCTGCAGGGATATGCGCGCGTCGGCGGCGGTGCGACCGGATTCGGCATCGGGCTGTCGCTCGCGCTGCTCGGCGCCGGCCATCTCATCGGGCTTGCGGTCGGCACGGCGATCTTCGTCGGTCTTTTCCTCGCGTGGGGCGTGCTCACGCCGCTCTTGACGGCATTACATCCCGTGGCGGGAGACGCGGCGACTGTCGCGACATCCGTTTGGGCTCATCAAGTGCGCTTCATCGGCGCCGGAACGATCGGCATCGCCGCGATCTGGACGATCATCCGATTGGCGAAGCCGGTGTGGGTCGGCGTTTCGTCTGCGATCGCGGCATCGCGCGCGCGGGCGGCGGCGAAAGGCAACGGCGGCCTGCCGCGGACAGAGCAAGATCTTTCGATCGGCACCGTCGGGCTCATCAGTCTCGCGTGCTTCATCCCGATCGCGGCGCTGCTTTCGATCTTCCTCAACGGCACGGCGCTGGCGTCGCTGACGATTCCGCTCGTCGTCGTCGGCGTCATCTACATCGTCGTCGCCGGCTTCTTCGTGGCCGCTGCATGCGGCTACATGGCCGGACTCATCGGTTCGTCGAATAGTCCGGTCTCCGGACTTGGGATCTTGAGCGTCATCGGCGCGGCGCTGCTGCTTGTCGTCGTCGCGAAGACCGCTGGTCCTGCCGGTGCGCCGGCACTCGTCGCGTATGCGCTGTTCGTCACGGCGGTGCTCCTCAACGTCGCGACGATCTCGAACGACAACCTGCAAGACCTGAAGACCGGTCAGCTGGTCGACGCGACACCCTGGCGGCAACAAGTCGCACTCATCGCCGGCGTCATCTTCGGCGCGATCGTGATCCCGCCGATCCTATCGCTCCTCAATAAGGCCTATGGATTTGGTGCGGCGAGCGCGCATGCGCTCCCGGCACCGCAGGCGACGCTCATCTCGGCGCTCGCGAAAGGCGTCATCCAGGGGCAGATAAACTGGAATCTCATCGGCGGGGGCGTCGTCATCGGCATAGTCATCATCGCAATCGACGAGATACTCCGCATGCGGACGAAGATGCAGCTGCCACCGCTTGCCGTCGGTCTCGGGATCTATCTGCCGGCATCGACCACGGCGATGGCTGTCGTCGGAGCGCTGATCGGCTTTTTCTACAATCGCTCGGTCGCGGGCAAACCGTTCGGCGACGTCGCGCGACGGCTCGGCGTGCTGGTCGCGTCGGGATTCATCGTCGGGGAGAGTCTTGCCGGGGTCGTGCTCGCCGGCGTCATAGTCATTGCGAACAACCCGACGCCTTTCGCGGTCGTCGGCGACTCATTCGCGACCGCCTCGAATTGGCTCGCTGCTATCGGGTTCATCGCCGGCGTCTACCTGACGTATCGCTGGACCGCCGGTCTCGCGATCAAGCCTCCAGCTCGGTAACTTGGCGGTGGCCGACCTATCCGACCCGCTGCTTCTTCAGATGATAGCGGAGGGCCGCATCACGCACGAGCTAGCGGTCGAACATGTCCGTCAGATCAAACATCACAGAGCGCTGGGAACCTCTGTCATGTGGCTGCACAAAGGCAGCGCGCGCGTCCGCCTACATCACTCCAAGGGTTCGACGGACGAGAACGACTGGTTTTGGGTGTTTCCCACCGGCAGCTTCGTGCCAGAGAAGGCCCTCGGGCGCGCCGTAAACGTCTGGGTTCGAGCCCGAGGTGAAGTCACTGCGATTGCACTGCCGAGAAATGTCCAGGTGCGCGTACGTCGCGGCAAAGCGTATGTCTATCCGATGACGCCCGGCGGCGTGAGCTGGGTGATAGAACCTGTCATCGTTACAAACATCGATGAAAATGAGATAGCTGACGCAATCGGTCTCGCATTGGATGCTGCACCGACCCGAAGCCCCGAACGACCGGACTTTCGCGACCCGAATCGATCGGATCCATTGCGCGACGCGGGCGTGAGGTCCGACATCGGGTCGAAACTGTTCAGCCTTAGATTCGCGACAGACGAGACGTCGATTTATCAGTGGCAGCCGAACCGTGGCGGTGGATTCGTGAACCCGGAACTTTTGCAAAGCATGAGCGTTTCGGCTACCACACACGAAGTCGCGCGCGCGATAATTGAAGCTCTTCCGAACGCGCCAGAAAAATGATGCGCCCGGCGCAAGCACGAATAGTTTGCGCTCCCCGGAGGGGTGGCAGAGCGGTTTAATGCGGCAGCCTTGAAAGCTGTTGAGGCGCAAGTCTCCGTAGGTTCGAATCCTACCCCCTCCGCTCTCGTCGCGTTCAATTCGGAGCTCTCATGGTTACGGTTGAAGAGCTGCGCGCGGTTCCGCTTTTCGAAGGGGTCGGCGATCGCGAGCTCGAGCAGCTCGCGAAGACCATCGCCGATATCCGCCTGCAGGCGGGCGATTTCGTCGCGCATGAAGGTGAAGGCCGCGCGCTCATAATCACGATCGAAGGCCGCTGCGAAGTGGTGAAGTCGATCGATGGCATCGAGCGTGTCATCGGCATCCGTCGGCCGGGCGACCTGTTCGGCGAAGTCCCCATCGTTTTCAATATACCGCACCCCGCGAGCTTACGCGCGAGCGAAACATCACGCGTCATCCGCATCGAACAACCCGAATATCACACGCTCGCGGCTGCGTCGCCGGTCATCGCCACAAGACTTGGAGCCGCCGCGCTCGACCGCATCGGCGGCCTGCAAGACATCGCCGCGGAACCCAAGGCGCCCGAGGTCGTCGTGATCGCCCCGCGATGGGACCCGAGCGGCCATGAGCTGCGCGACTTTCTTCAACGGAATCAGGTCCCGTATAACTCGGTCACGCCGGACGATCCGAGCGTGAGCTCGATCGCGCATGCGGCGACCGGACCATATCCGATCATCCGTCTTCGTGACGGTTTGATCGTCGTCGCGCCGACGCGTCGTGAGATCGCGAATGCAGTCGGCTTGTCGATCGCCCCTCGCGATCACGAATATGACGTCGTCGTCATCGGCGGAGGCCCCGCTGGAATGGCAGCGGCGGTGTATGGCGCATCGGAAGGCTTGAACACGGTCCTCATCGAGCGTCAAGTGCCGGGCGGCCAGGCCGGGCAGTCGTCGCGGATCGAGAACTACCTCGGATTTCCCGTGGGCGTCTCGGGCGACGAGCTCTCGAACAGAGCGCTACGTCAAGCGCGACGCTTCGGCGCGGAGATCGTCGTGACGCGCCAAGTGACTTCGATCGATCCGCATGCGCGAACGCTCGGACTCGATGGCGGCGATGAGCTGCGGGCGAAAAGCGTCATCCTCGCGATGGGCGTCACGTATCGGCGCCTCGCCGTCGCATCCGCCGAACGCTTCACCGGTCGTGGTGTCTTTTACGGCGCGGCGCGAAGCGAAGCGAGCTCGACGCAAGGTCAAGACATCTTTCTCGTCGGCGCGGGCAACTCGGCCGGTCAGGCGGCGCTCTTCTTCGCCAACCACGCCCGCACCGTGACGATGCTCGTACGCGGTGATTCGCTCGAGAAGAGCATGTCGTACTATCTCATCGAGGAGATACGCAACAAGCCGAACATCGACGTCCAACTCGGCCGCGAGGTCGCGAACGCGTACGGCGATGACCACCTCGAAGCCATCGACGTGAGAGACGCGTCGACGGGAGCGCTCGAACGCAAGGAAACGCCCGCGCTTTTCGTCTTCGTCGGCGCAGATACGGACACGGGGTGGCTTCCCGAGGAGATCGTGAGGGATTCGCACGGTTTCGTCGTCACAGGCGGCGATGCGCGCAGCGGCGGCTATTGGCCGCTCGAGCGCTATCCCTACATCCTAGAGACGTCGGTTCCTGGGATCTTCGCAGCCGGCGACATCCGTGCCGGCTCGATCAAGCGCGTCGCGGCAGGCGTCGGCGAAGGCAGCATGGCGATCGCCATGGTCCATCAATACTTGCGATCTGAGAGTTCGGTCGCGAAGGTCAGAGAGTTAAGGACGAGGTCCTAGCGGAAGCGCGCTGAGGAGTAGGCGACGGCCCCATCGGACTTGAGCCGCAATTGCGCGGCGACGTAGCGGCGCAGCGCTTCTGCATCTTGTTCGCGCAGTCCGACGAAGCGGACGCCGTAGTCGATGTGGAGCTGGCCCGCACGCGGTCGGATCGAGACGATGCGGCACACGGCTTGGATCTTCACGCCGAACGCGGTCTCGACGAGGATCGTCAAGACATCGCTCTTCGTCAGCTTGATCGGCGTCGAAATGCGCGCGCCACCGGCCGAGAGATCTTCGAGCAGGATCGAGTGCGTCGCGCCATCGCGCGCGAGGCGCGCGTCGAC
>DASQJC010000152.1:0-6213 GCA_035631255.1 Candidatus Eremiobacteraceae bacterium
CAAGTTCGCCGCGCTCGCCCGGACCAACAGGCTCGTCAGTCTCCGGATCGACGCACTCGAAGATCTCGAGGTCGGGATACGTGTGGAATCCGTACGACGTCGCGTGATCCGGCGGCACGCACTCTGCCCAGCAATGTCGTGCCTCGGTGAAGCCGAGCACGCTTTGCACGCGGATATCCGGCGCGCCCATTTGCGCGCATAACTCACCGAGCTTCGCTCGCAACCCAAGCGGTACGCGCTCGCCACCGAGCGCGACTTTGCGGAGATTTGTCAGCTTGACGCCTTCGCTCGCCGCTTGGCGCAGCATGTGATAGACAAAACCGGGAACGCCGATGAGCACATCCGGCTGCATGCGCGCGAGCGCGCCGACATTACCAGCCGTGCCAAGCACTTTGCCGCCACCGGTGTGGACGAAGAGCGACGGCACGCTCTGACCAACCGCATAGGTCTGCCAGAACGCGAGATGCGGTGCGAACGGAAAGACATTGAGCGAACGCATCGAGCCTTCGATGCCGCCGACGTGCGCGATACGGCGGCCGACGAGATGGAGCCGTTCGAAATCGATCGGTGAGTAGACGAATTGCGTCGGCTGCGCGCTTCGGCCCGTCGTGAAGATGACGTGTACAGGTCCGTATTCGCGACGTACTTCTTCTCGCGCGGTCTCCCCATCGTGAAGCATGCGCGTCAGCAACAATCGCGCGAGGACGCCTTTCGGAGCGAACTTGCGCAGCTTTTCCATGTCCGGCTGCAGCACGATCTCGAGATGGCGCGATGGGTTGTCGGCCGTCGGCGCGATGTCGTGTTTCGTCGTGAACGGAATGCGCCGCAAATCATCAACAGATCGGATCGATCGCGGATCTACTTTTTGTTCATCGAAAAGTCGGCGGTAGAACGGGCTGTACGGATACAGCTGTTCGTTGACGAAGCGATGGAGACGCGCGCCGCGTTCCGCGTGCCAATCCGCCCACGGCCTCATCGGCATCCAAAATGGAGAGCGGTGGACGTCTTCGAGCATGAGCGGGGTCCCAATTGGCCCCGCGGCGCGGATTCACCCTCACCCGAAGCGAATGGCGAGCGCCACACCAAAATTCGGAAAGGACCGCGACGATGGCCACGACGCTTGCGCCCTCGGGACTCAGCTTCGAACTCTCCGACGACCTCAAGCTGCTCAAGAACTCGATCCGCGAGTTCGTCGAGAACGAGTTGTGGCCGCTCACTGATGAGCTCGAAGACACGGACGAGATCCCGAAATCCGCGATCGACAAGATGAAGGAGATGGGACTCTTCGGACTGCCGTTCTCCGAAGAATACGGTGGCGCCGGCGTCGGCGAACTTGGCTACTGTATCGCGCTCGAAGAGCTTGGGCGCGCGAACGCCGCCTTTTCGAATCTGCTTGGCGCACACTGTAGCATCGGCGCGATGGCTTTCTATCTCGACGCGAGCAAAGAGCTCAAGTCGAAATATATGGAAAAGCTATGCGCCGGCGACAAGCTCGCGTGCTTCGCGCTTTCAGAGCCGAACGCCGGTTCCGATGCGGCCAACATCCAGACCGCTGCGCGCCTTGACGGCGCCACATATGTTCTGAACGGCGTCAAGCATTTCATCACGAGCGGCGATCTCGCCGACTTCGCGACCGTCTTCGCCGTCACCGACAAGAACCTCGGCGCGCGCGGCGGCATCACCGCGTTTTGGGTCGACCTCAATCAACCGGGCGTCAAGCGCGGGCCGAACGACAAGAAGATGGGTTTGCGCGGTTCACATACGTGCGAGCTCGTCTTCCAAGACGCGAAGGTGCCGTCCGACCACGTCATCGGGAAGGTTGGCATGGGTTTCATCACCGCGATGAAGACCCTCGATCTTGGGCGTCTTTCGCTCGGCGCCGGTTGCGTCGGCGGTTCACAGATCTTGCTCGAGAAGGCGATCGCGTACGCGAAGGAGCGCATCCAATTCGGCAAACCGATCGCGAAGCAGCAAGCGGTCCAATTCATGCTCGCCGACATCGCGACGAAGATCTTCGCCGCGCGCAACATGGTCTACCACGGCGCATGGAAGGCCGATCGCGGCGAACGGTTCTCGCTGGAAGCGGCGATGGTGAAGCGCTATTGCTCGGATATGTCGATCTACGTCGTCGACCGCGTTCTGCAGATCCACGGCGGCATGGGCTTCATGAAAGAGACGGGCATCGAGCGCGCGTATCGCGATGCGCGCATCCTCGCGATCTACGAAGGCACGAATGAGATCCAGCGCCAGATCATCGCGGAGGAACTTCTCAAATAACGGGAGCGGTCGACCTTTACGGTCGACCGCCGCGGCTTCGCCGAAACGTGATCGGAGATACGGGAGCCCGTTACGGCAGGGACACGCAGGTGACGGGAGCGATGTCCCTGCCTGGTCCGCATACCAGGCAAGGACCGGTCGTGTTTCAGTGGCCCGGCGGATTGGCCGGTTGCGTCAGCATGATGATCGACGCTGCCGCCACCGAGAAGACGAAAACGACGAGAAACACCCAGACGAAGGTGCGATAGATCTTCTCGCGCTGTTTGCGCTTCATCTTCGACAGCATCAGGCCCGCCGTTTCGACGCGCTCGGCGCCTTACCCCACAAGCGCTCGAGGTTGTAGAACTCCCGCGCTTGCGGCGTGAACACGTGGACGATGACCGCCCCGTAGTCGACGAGGATCCACGTCGCGTCGTTGTAGCCTTCTGTCCGCAGGGGTGAGCCCCACTCGTCCTCGCCCGCCTCGACGACCGCGTCCGCGATCGCCCGAGCCTGGATGGCCGAACGTCCGGTTGCGAGGATGAAGAAGTCGGCGAAGGCGGCTTTGTCGCGGATGTCGAGCATGAGGACGTCTTCGGCCTTTTTGGCCGAGGCGGCGTCGCGGCATTTGAGCGCCAGCGACCGTGCCTGCTCGTCGTCGAGCTTCGCGACGTGTTCTTTTGTCGACGCGATGCCCGCACGGTCGGACTCGACCGCCTGCGCCACATCGAGCACGAGCGAGCGCCCGGAATTCGCAGGCGGACGCTTCACGCTGCGCCGCGTCGCTGAAGCCGTGCGCGAAGCGCGCGATTTCTTCGCGGCGCCGGAAGGGCGCGATGCCGATCGGCTTCGAGCTTTCGATGTTCGCTTACGACGCGCCGCCATGTCGCCTCATCATCTCATCGTACAAATCCATCGTCTCCTGCGCGACCGCGATACGCCTCGCGGCCAAGTGATCCATCGACGCTCGCACGCATGCGAGCAGTCCTTCATCGAGCGAACGAAATGCCGCCGCTTCGAGTTCGGCCCGTTGCGGAAACGTCCGCCCCGGCTCGATCGAGTCGGCGACGTAGACGATTTTCTCGAGATCGGACATTCCCGGCACGGCGACCGTGTGATGCACGATCGCGCCGAGCACATCGCGGTCTTCGATACCGAACTCCGAACGCGCGACCTCCGCGCCGACAGGCGCGTGCATGAGCACCGGCGCTTTGCACGCACTCTCGCTCACGGGCAGACCGTGGCTCGTCGCGTATGCGAAAAGCGCATCCGCTTTCCATAGACGCGCGATATCGTGGAGCATGCCGGCGACGCGCGCCTTGAGACGCGAAACGCCGTAACGGAACGCGAGCCGCTCGGCCATCCGCGCTACGCTGAGAGCGTGCTTGAACCGGTGTTCGTCGGTACGTGCGCGGACGTCCGCACACAGCGTGATAAACTCGGAGCCCGAAAGCGAGAGCGGCGCGTCCGTCGCCAAAGGGTTCAGTCGAGCCCCGCTTTCAAGGCGTTGAGCCGGTTTTGGAAGACGGCGCCTTTGAGATTACCGGCCCACATGACGAGCGCGTTTTCATCGTTGTCGGAGTAGTAGCCGCGTCTCGTGTTGACGACGGTGAATCCATACTTGCGATAGAGCTCTTGCGCAGCCGTATTCGACTCGCGCACTTCGAGCGTCACCCAGCACGCGCCGCGTTCTATCGCTTCGTCAAGCAGATGGACGAGGGTCCGTTCGCCGAGACGCTGGCGCTGATGCGACGGCCGCACCGCGACGGTCGTGATGTGCGCGTCTTCGAGGATGACCCACAGCCCGCCGTATGCGACGATCTGGTCGTCGACTCGACCGACGAAATAGTGCGCGAGCTTGTTCTCCGTCAACTCGTTCTGGAACGCGTTGCGCGGCCAGGGTGTCGAGAAACAGAGCGCTTCGACGCGCAAGACTTCCGGGATGTCCTCGATGTTCATCGGTGAGATGTCGAGGGTGCGGGGCAGAGACTTCATCCGCGCTTCAAGTTCGAGGACTTCGCCGCACCGCCCCTCTCCTGCGCGAGCCGCCGACGTTCCCAATTGACCACGGCATTAGGCCTACCACCGTAGTCGATTTCGACGGCCTGCCAACCGCCTGCGCCGCCGCCGCTCGCCGCGCGCCCGCGGGCGATTCGCGCGATCCGCAATGCCTGCTCGCCGGCTGATACGTCAGCGAGATTTCGCGCGCCTCGCGGCAAGATCGCATCTAACTCTTCGCCCGACCCGCTGAGAAGCCGTGGCGTCGCCGAAGGATCGTCGACGACGCGCGCATAGTAGAAATCGCGTTTGCCTTCGACGAGCGCGATACGCGGAAACGGCGCATCTCCTTCATCGACGACATCGTATGATGAGACGCCGATGACCGGCAACTCGCGCGCTTGCGCGATGCTCTTCGCGAGCGCGACGCCGATCCGCAATCCTGTGAAGGAACCAGGGCCCGTGCACACGGCGACGAGTTCAACATCTTCGATACCGATGCGAGCTGCGGTGAGCACATCGCGCACGCAGCGCAACGCGCCGCTGAGTGCCTGTTCAGTCGTCGTCGACGCATGTTCGGTGCCGTCCGCGACGATCGCGACACCGACTCGGCCGGCAGTCGTGATCGCGAGCGTTGACGAGCGTTTCACTGCGAGTCCAGCGCCCTGAACGCCTCGATCGCGATGCCGCGGCCCGTGTCGAAACACGTGATCGTCGCCTGCCTTCCGACCGGTGCTAAGTCGAGACCGATCTCGAGCGAATCGAGCGGCCAGCGCTCTTGTGCCCGAACCGCCCATTCGATGAACGTGACACCGTCGCGAGGCAGATAGAAGTCGATGTCGAGATCGTCTATTTCCGCATCTTTCTCGATGCGGTAAAGATCGAGGTGCCACACCGCAAGCCGCCCGCCCGAATAATTGTGCGCGAGGACGAACGACGGGCTCGCCGCCGGTTGAACGGCGCCGATCCCAGCGGCAAAGCCCTGCACGAGTGTCGTCTTGCCTGCGCCGAGCGGGCCGTTGAGCAATACGATAAGACCCGGTCGCGCTATGCGCGCGAGCTCTTCGCCCAATCGTCGCGTCGCATTCGCATCGGGAAGGGGTCGCGTCATGACATGCAGGGCGGGTGAAGACGACGACATCGGACTGCGCTTACCCGCGGTTTTTCGACTGTTCCTGCGTCTTCAAACGGCGTTTGGGCGGGAGAGCGAAAGGCCAGGCTCGAACCTCTGCTTGTTGCGACGTTTCAAGTATTTTGCAGCGCTCGAGCTTCATGCTAGGGGCGCGTTTTGAGGGGTCCGGGCGGACCCAAAAATCCGGACGATCGCGGCAAAAAGCCGCGCGAGATCAGCTTCGAGGAATACCGACACGCCATGCCATCCGATCGAATCCTGACCGTCAACATCGAAGACGAGATGCGGCGGTCCTACATCGATTACGCCATGAGCGTGATCGTGGCCCGCGCGCTGCCGGACGTCCGCGACGGCCTCAAGCCCGTCCACCGGCGCATCTTGTACGCGATGTCGCAGCTGGGCCTCAACCCTGATAAGGCGCACCGCAAGTGCGCGGGCACGGTCGGCGAGGTCCTCAAGAATTACCACCCGCACGGCGACGTCTCGGTCTACGATGCACTCGTGCGCATGGCACAAGATTTCAGTCTGCGCTATCCGCTCGTCGATGGCCACGGCAACTTCGGTTCGGTCGACGGCGATCCGCCGGCGGCGATGCGCTACACCGAGGCGCGGCTTGCGGCTCTCTCGCTCGAGATGCTCGCCGACATCGACAAAGAGACGGTCGATTTCGTTCCCAACTACGACGCATCCGCGCGCGAGCCGGCTTTGCTGCCCTCGCGGTTGCCGAATTTGCTCGTCAACGGTTCGTCGGGCATCGCGGTCGGCATGGCGACGAACATCCCGCCGCACAATCTTACCGAAGTCTGTGACGCGCTCGTCGCGCTCAT
>DASQJC010000153.1:0-11868 GCA_035631255.1 Candidatus Eremiobacteraceae bacterium
CGATTCGGTCTTGATCTGGATCGCATGAAGGCGGCCGTCCTTGAGCGCGGAGTCGACGGCGGAGTAGACCATGCGATGCTGGTCGATGAGCGAGACGCCGCGGAATCCGGCTGAGGCGACCCGTACGTTGTAGTGGTCGCCGGTGCCGGACCAATCGGATGCTTCGACGTGGGCGTCGGGCAAGGCGACACGGATGAGGGCGGCGATCTCGGCGGGCGTGATCATCGCCGTCTTCATTCTACAAGCCGCCGGTGAATGCTCCACGAACGATATGTCCCGCATATCTTTTTCTGTCTGGCCTCGCGACATCAAGTGCCGATATAACTGTTAAGGCGAAATAATCATGGACTGGACTAATATTTACGCGCTCGCCGACAAGATCGGAGACGTCGTCCACAAGGACTTCGGCGTCGCGCTGCTCATCATGTTCGTCGGCGGCATCGTCAGCTCGATAAGCCCGTCGAGCGTTCCGCGCATGATAGCGATCGTCAACTACGCCGGCCACGAGGCGAAGACGTTCTGGTCGGCAGCGTTGCTCTCGTTCGCATTCGTGCTCGGCATCTGCATCGTCTATTGCGGCGTCGGCATGCTCGCCGGTTCCTTCGGCCGGCTGCTCATGATGACGGGTTTGCTCTACTACGTCACGGCTGCGCTCTGCTTCATCATGGGACTGCAGCTCATCCGGCTCGTCGAGCTCAAGATGAAGCTGCCGGCGTTGCCCGTCCTCAGCCACGGCTTTGTCGGCGCGTTTCTGCTCGGGTTCGGGTTCGCGTTTCTCATCGCTCCCGACGCGATGCCGGTCATGCTCGGCGCGCTCGCGGTCACGACCTTCCGCGGTGAGATCTTCAACGGCGCGATCCTCATGCTCGCGTTCGGCGTCGGTCACGGCATACCGGTGTTCTTCGTCGGGTCATTCGCGCCGTGGTATACGCGCAGCGGTTGGGTCAAGCGGTGGCACCTCGTAGCGGAAATGGCCGCCGGCTACATCCTCGTGTTCCTCGCGCTCTTCTTCGCGGTGATCGCGTGAGCGATCAAGACGAGATCAAGGATACTCGCCCGTACGTCGTCAGGACGTACGATCGTTGGATCATTCTCGTCCTCGTGCTCGTCGTCGGGTGGCTGCTCTTCCGGCCGGTGTTCTCGGTCGTGACTGCCTATCGCGGCGTCACGTTCGAGGCCATGCTCATCCCCGATACGGCGGAGCACTACTATAAAAAGGCTATCGCCATAGATCCCGCGATTCCCGACGGTTGGATCCATCTCGGCGAGCTTTACTACTCATTTAGCTTCGATAGCCGGATGCGCTACGAGCTCGCGGCGCAAACGTTCACCGAGGGTGAGAAGGCTGTGCCGAACAATGCGCGCTTGCCGTTCGATCTCGGTCGCACGTACCTCATCAAGCTTCACGACTACAAGAAAGCCGAGGACGCGTTGAGGATCGCCGTGCAGCGCGATCCCTCGATGGAGTTCGGCTGGGATTATCTCGCGTACGCAGCGCTCAAGAACGGCGACCGGCAGTATGCGGTCGAGTGCTGGCGCAAAGTCCTCCAGATAAATCCGAATCACGACTCCGCGCGTCGCGCGATCGAGCGCTACGGCAGCTGATCCACCTGGTTCCCACCCTATCGGGTAGGTAAGTCGGTGACCGCGCTCGTGTGAGCGCGGCGGGATTACCTAAGCTCGCGAGCAGAAACCACACGCATGCTCGGCGGATCCACCCCCTTCCACATGATGTGGTCGTCGCAGTTCGACCCGAAACGGCCGAAGGTCGAAAAGCGCGTCGACATGCGCCGCATCCTCGCCTACTTCGCGCCATACTGGCGCGAAGAGGTGCTCGTGCTCGCGTGCATCTTCGTGACCAGCGCGCTCGGCGCATTGCCGCCGTACTTCACGAAGCTCATCATCGACGGCGCTATCCGTCACGGCGACGCGCGCGAACTCGCCATCTACGTCGGCTTGATGATCGTGTCGGCGCTCGCGTCGACAGGAATCGGCACATGGCAGGGCTACCTCAACGCACTCGTCGGCGAGGGCATCATGCGCGACATGCGCGATGCGCTCGTCCGCCATCTTCATCGGATGCCGCTCTCGTTCTTCGCGTCGACGAAGACGGGCGAGATCATGAACCGCGTGTCGAACGACGTCGACGCGGTCGACAGCGTCGTGACGGGGACGCTCGTCACCGTCGTCACGAACATCGCGATGATCCTGACGACGCTGGTCGCGATTTTCTTGCTCGACTGGCGCCTCGCGCTGCTATCGCTCGCGGTCGTGCCGATCATGATCGTACCGCTCTCGCCTGTCGGACGAGCGATGTTCGCCATCCGAAAGCGAACGCGCGAGCAGCGCGACGTGATCGAGAGCTTGCTGCAAGAGACGCTTTCGCTTTCCGGCATCACGCTCGTCAAGTCGTTCGTCCGAGAGCCGCAAGAGGCGGCCCGCTTCCATGACGCCGGAACGAAGCTCATGGATCTCGAGATCCGCCTCGCGCTCGTCGGCCGCTGGTTCCTCGCTGTCGTCATGGCGCTCGTCGTGATCGGGCCGGCGATCATCTGGTACGGCGGCGGACTCATGGCGATACGATCGGGCCTCGAGGTCGGCACGATCGTCGCCTTCGTCGGCTACCTCGCGCGGCTTTACGGGCCGGCGTCCGCTCTCGTCGGCGTCCAGGTGCAGATCGTCAGCGCATTCGCGGTTTTCGAACGCATCTTCGACTACCTAGATATGAAGGTGGAGGCGCCGCAGCGAGCGCTCGCGCTCGATCTGAAGGACTGCAAAGGCGACGTCGAGTTCGATCACGTCCGCTTTCGCTATCGCGAGGAGCGATGGGCGCTCGACGACATCTCGCTGCGGGTCCGTTCGGGCGAGGTCGCGGCGATCGTCGGGCCGAGCGGCGCCGGCAAGACGACGATGCTCGCGCTGCTCCCGCGCTTCTACGATCCGCAAGAAGGCACGATCCGCATCGACGGACACGACATCCGCGACTTGACGCTCGACTCGCTTCGCCGGAACATCGGCATAGTGACCCAAGAGACGTTTCTTTTCCACGCGTCGATAGCGGAGAATCTGCGCTACGGCAAATCGGACGCGACTGAAGCGGATCTCATCGAAGCTTGCAAGGCGGCGAACATCTACGATACGATCGCAGCGCTTCCCGAGCGCTTCGAGACGGTTGTCGGCGAACGCGGGCATAAGCTATCGGGGGGCGAGCGTCAGCGTCTCGCCATCGCGCGCGTGCTGCTGAAGGATCCGCGCATCCTCATCCTCGACGAGGCGACGAGTTCGCTCGACTCGACATCAGAAGCGCTCATCCAAGCGGCGCTCGAGCCGCTCATGGAGCGCCGGACAAGCCTTGTCATCGCGCACCGGCTCTCGACCGTGCTGCGCGCCGACCGGATCTTCGTCGTCGACGACGGCCGAATCGTCGAATCGGGTACGCACGCGGAGCTGCTCCGCCGTGCCGGCCTCTACGCTGAACTCTACCGCGCCCAATTCTTGCTGCAACCAGAAACACCCGACGCGATGGAGATGTAGCGGTCGACCTTTTCGATACGTAGGAGCGGTCGAGATTTATCTCGACCGCCGCGGCCTTCCATAATTGTGTCGCGACGCGAGGGTGTCGCTCTACGTGGGTGTTCTGAGGCCGCGAAAGCGGCCGAAGACAGCGGCGGAAGGCTAATATTTCCCGATTCGCCGCGTGCCCGCGAGAGCGACTGCCCTCGCGGTGCGACTACAAGATGCAAGGCCGGGGCGGTCGACCATAAAGGTCGACCGTTCCATCCGAGCAATATTGAAACGGGTGTTTCAAGTATGATAGAATAGAAATATGACCAGACCCGTCGACGAACGCAGCCGAGAAGAACTCCTCGATCGCGTCGTCGATTACGTCTTGGCCCATGGAGTCATCGATCTTGCCCTGCGGCCGCTCGCGCGGGCAGTCCATGCGAGTCCGCGGCTGCTCCTCTACCGCTTCACATCGAAAGACGATCTGCTCATGCAGGTCGTCTCGCGTCTTCGGGAGCGACAGCGCGAGCTGTTCGAGCGCGTGCGCGATCAAGATTCGAAGAGCGCCGTCGACGCATGCCGCGCCGCTTGGGATATCATGAGCTCGCCGAAGATGGAGCCGCTGTTCAAGCTCTTCATCGAACTCTACGGGCTCGCTCTGAAAGAACCGAAGCGCTACGCATCGTTCTTGAAAGACGCGATAGGCGATTGGCTCAAATACATCGAGCAGCCATTCCTTGCCGGCGGCCACACCCGCACCGACGCTCGCGCGATCGCGACCGTCGTGCTGGCCGGCTACCGCGGGTTCATGCTCGACTTATGCGCGACGCACGACCGCGCGCGCATCGATCGCGCGGTCGACGTGTGGCTCGACACGCTCGGATCGATCGGTGGTCCGCGATCGTTTGAGCGAGCGCGCTCGAGGTCGAACGCATCATGATGCGCGCAGATATCTCGCCGCGCAGGTCCCCGCCAAGAAAGCGGGAGAAGCAAAGCGTTCACATGCGCATCACCGTCATCCTGAGCCGTTGCCTCGCTGCTTGTGCGTTCGCAGTCGTCGCGGCCGCTTGCGCGAACGCCGGCCAAGGAGGGGCGAGTCTCGGGCATCCCACATCCGCGCCCTCGCCGAGCGGCACCGCGAGCCCAGCACCGACGTCCGATCCGCGCATCCAGATCGCTTCGGGTTTCACGTCGTCGACGATTGCGAACGTGTCCGGACCACGCGAACTCGTCGGACTGCCGAACGGCGATCTTCTCGTCGGCACGAGCGGAAGCACGCTCGTCATCGTTCCGAACGCTGAGGCGGCCGGTTCGGCCGGCGCACCGCAGACATTTATCAATCTGCCCGATTCACCGGCGCAAGGCGTCGCGATCTCGCCCGACCACACGTGGATCTACGCGGCGACGGAATACAACGTCTATCGCATCCCGTACAAGAGCGGCGATCGAAGCGAGCCGTCGTCATCCGCGCAGCACATCGCATCGGTGAGGACGGGGCCGATATCACCCGGATCAGACGGCGACGTCCACATCACGAGCTCAGTCGCCGCGACCGCGTCGACGCTCTACGTCGGCGTCGGCTCTTCATGCAACGCTTGCGTCGAGGTCGATCCGACGCGCGCGACCATACAAGCGATGAACGTCAACGGTTCGAATATGCATACGCTCGCGACGCGCATCAGGAACGCCATCGCGCTGACGATCAACACCAAGACGTCGACGTTGTGGGCAGGCGGCGCCGGTCAGGACAAAATCCCGTACGGTCATCCTTACGAATTCATGGACGCGGTGACGCTCCAGAGCGGCGCGCCGATCGATTACGGCTGGCCTGACTGCGAAGAAAATCGCCACGCGTACACGTCGGGCGCCGACTGTTCGAAAGTCGCGGTGCCGCTCGTCGAATTCCCGGCATATGCGACGCACATCGGCGCGACGTTCTATCCTTCCAGCGGCAGCGGTACGTATCGCTTTCCATCGTCGTACGCGGGCGCTCTTTTCGTGACGTCGCATGGTTCGTGGCATTGCTGCCCGTCGACGCCGCCGAACGTCGCGTACGTGCCGATGAACGGCGACGCTCCATCGACGCCGGTGAACTGGTCCGATCCCACCAAGCAATGGACGGCGTTCATGTGGGGATTCGGCTCGAGCTCAGGAACCGGATACATCGGGCGCCCGACCGGGATCGCCGTCGGATCGCAAGGCAGCATCTTCGTCGCCGATGACGCGAACGGCGTCATCTATCGCATCCGTCCTACGGGTGCGCGCTGATGGCAAAAGCGGATAGAGTCGTCAAGGCTCTGCACGGCGAGCACCACTTCGACGCGACGGATACGATCCGCGACGTCGTCATCGGCATGTCCGACGGTCTCACCGTGCCATTCGCACTCGCGGCGGGCATCTCGGGCGCGATCGCCGCATCGCACATCGTCGTGACTGCAGGCGTCGCCGAACTGGCGGCAGGCGCCATATCGATGGGCCTCGGCGGCTACCTCGCCGCGCAGACCGATGCAGAACACTACGAGAGCGAAGTCAAACGAGAAGAGCGCGAAGTCGACGAGATGCCCGACGCCGAACGGTTCGAAGTCGCGTCGATCTTCCGCAGCTACGGTCTACAGCAGGCCGAAGCCGACAAAGTCACGGCAGAGCTCGTCAAAGACCGCAAGCGCTGGATCGACTTCATGATGCGCTTCGAGCTCGGTCTCGAAAAACCGAATCGGAGCCGAGCACCGGTGAGCGCGTTGACGATCGGCGGATCGTATGTCGTCGGCGGCCTCATCCCGCTCGTCCCCTACATGCTCGTGCCGGACTCGACGCACGGCTTATACATCTCGTGCGTCATAACGGCGATCGCGCTCGGGATCTTCGGCGGTGTGAAAGGCCGGGCGACGGGCGTGTCGTGGGTTCGCAGCGCGTTTCAGACCCTCATCATCGGCGGCGCTGCCGCCGCGGTCGCTTTCGCCATCGCGCGTCTCGTCGCGGGCACTCCATAGCCGAAGGCGACGCGCTCGCCACCACCGAACGCGTGCCGAACAAGCGCCCGACGCGCTTTCTGTTTTCCTGCCCGGGCCTCAACGGAGTTTGATGATGACATCTGTCGTTCGCCGATCCACGATCGTATCGCTGATCATCGCCGCCGCCATTCTCGCCGGATGCGGCGGTGGTTCGCAGAGCTCGTCTTCCCAAGCGACCGCCGCACCGACGGCGACGACCGAAGCACAGCGCGAACAAGCAGCTTTGCCGACGTCGTCGATGCAGCCGATCCCGAAAGACCTCGGCTGCTCGGGCAACGACGTCGTCTGGGTGAACATGAACACGAAGTCGTACCACGAGTCTTCCGATCCGTACTTCGGCCGCACGAAGAACGGCAAGTACATGTGCAAGGCCGCCGCCGACGCAGCCGGCTTTCACATGGCGGGCTCGATGCACTCGCACCATTCGAAGAACATGAGCGGCTCGGGTTCGGGCGGCAACATGCCGTCCGACAACGGCACACCGTCCGACAGCGGAACCTAAGCGCAAGAGCACAGGAAGGGGCCCGACGTGAACAGATCGATCATCGGCGCGATCGCCGCTTTCGGCCTTGTCGTCGCCGGCTGCAGCAGTCAGCAGTCGTCAAGCAACGGACCTGCATCCGGCGGTTCACCCGCCGGAGCGATCTCGAATCCGACCGACTTCCCGCTCTCCGCCGACGCGAAGATCCTCGACGCCAAACCGTTCAACCAGACGGTCTCGGCGAGCAGCTCTAGTGGAACGGTCATGTCGCAGGGCGCGGGAACATACAGCGGACATTCGGTGATCGCGCAGTCGAGCGGCTCGATCGCTGATGCGAAGGCGTGGCTCGACAAAACGGAGAGCGCGCCGCCGGCCGGTTACACGCACGTCGCGTCGGCTCAGAACGCAAAGGCGACGGAGATCGCGGCTAAGTACGGCGTCACGTATGGCGTCTTCAAAAAAGGAAGCAAAGGCGCCGTCATCGCGGTCATCGATACGAAGCTGGCGCACCAAAAGCTCGGCTTCCTCATCGGCCTCGCGGATAAGTATAAGATGCTTCCGGAATCGATGCGCGGACCGATCGACGATCAAGTGAAGCAGCGCCTTGGCATGTCGATCACGGAGGCGCTCGACCCGAGCGCGCCTGTCGGCATGACGCTCGAGGCGCTTCGCACCATCAACTCGAGCGATCAGCCGGCGATCGTCGAGGTCGACGCGACAAAGCAATAACCGGCCAGGTTACGAGACATATATCGGAAGCCGGCGAACAACTGTTCGCCGGCTTCCGGGACTTTTGGCCTCCGGCAGGGTCGAAAGATTCGGCTACCGCGGCATAGGCCGCCATGGTACCATGGCATCGCGGTCGGATCCATTCATCCGTAGTTTATCTCGCGTTCGCCCGCCCACATCCCTTAGCACTCTAGCTCAATGCGAGGTAGCAACGTCGTGAATATCCGTATTGCATCATTCGTGCTCGCGGCCGGTCTTGCGATCGCCGGATGCAGCGGCGCGCATAGCGTCGCGCCAACTCCCGGTTCTCGCGGCGTCCAGCCGCACGTCATCCAGAACGGCAAACAGCCGATCAACTGGACGCAGTTCACGGATCCGCTGAGCGGCTATGGAACCAGCTACACCGCCGTCGCCGGACCCGACAAGAACATGTACTTCGGCAACGGCCAAGGCGGGTTGCTACAAGTCCAGATGACCGGAAAGATGAAGCTGATCCCAGTCCAGTACACCTGCAACGGCACGAGCACATGCACGTTCTACACCGGCTACGGATCGACGGTCGGCAAAGATAAGAATCTCTATTTCGGCGGCACCAACTTCGACTATAACAGTAGCAAGTACGTCGTCGGCGTCGTGAAGACGACGGGTGCGATTACCGTTCACGATATTCCAAGCGGCGACTATGTCTCGAACGCCGGCCTTACGCTTGGGCCGGACGGCAACGTCTGGTTTATCGAGCAGGGCCACATCGGCAAGATCACGACCGCCGGCAACGTCAGCGAGGTCGCGTATCCGTCCGGTACGACAAACAACTCATACGGGAACATCACGACAGGACCGGATGGCAACCTGTGGTTCACCGAATATAACACCAACATCGTCGGCAATATCAATCCGACGACGAAAGCGATCACTGAGTACAACCTCGGGTCGCAAGGGCTTGGCTGCAACCCGTCGAGCATCATCACGGGCGGCGACGGCAACCTCTACTTCGTGTGCAGCGGTCAGTACATCGGCCAGATCACGACCGCCGGTGTCGCGAAGGTATGGTATGACGCCTTCAACATCAGCTATTTGCCGCAGGCGCTTCAGAACGGTCCGGACGGCAGCATCTGGTTCGCGAATGGTTATAGCGATTACATCACCGAGTTCAACCCATCGACGATCTCGTTCACGATCTACGTTCCGCCGTCGTATGCTGGTGGAACGGTGTTTCAGCTCGTCTTGGGTCCCGACAAGAACTTCTGGGTGCAAGAGAGCGACGCCAAGACCGACGTTTTCATCCCGAACCCGCTGACAGTGTCGCCGTCATCGGTCAACTTCACCGGCACCGGCCAAACGCAGAACTTGACGGTGACGGAGAACGGCACTGCTGCGTGGACCGCGAAGAGCACAAGCCCTGGCGTGTGCAGCGTGGCTCAGGGCAACAAAGCGAACGTCTTCGTCGCCACGTCAGTCGGCGCTGGAACGACGAAGATCACGATCGCAGACGCGATCGGCAACAGCTACGTCGTCTCGTGCAAAGTGCAGTGAACCGCGAATAGTTCTGCTCTAGTACACGCGAGGCCGGAGTTAACCTCCGGCCTCTTCATTTTCAGCGGCATTCAACAGGTACGAGCGCGCAAAAGCGAGTAAACACGCGCTTTCCTAGGCACCCTTCGTGGAGGAACGCATGATCCGACGCGCCGTTTTTTATGCTGTCGTATTCGCATTGGTCTTATCGTTCGGCGCCGGCACCGCAAGCGCGGCGCCCCCGCCGTCAGGAGCCGGTGCTGCCGCTGGTTCCGGCGCTGGAGGGGGCGGAGGCAACGGACCAGAGCCGTACTCCGACTTCATCCAGGGCGCGACGGTGCAGAACGGCTTGTTCCCGATCGTCACCAAAGATGACAAAGTGTATCTCGTCATCTCGGCGGCGCAGCTCGGCAAGCAGTTCATCGAGACGTCGGTGCCCGACACCGGTCTTGGCGGTTTCGGTCCGGCGCCCGGCGAGCCGTACGTCGCGCCCGCGCGCATGATCGAGTTCGATCGGATCGGCGGCAAGGTCGTCATGCGTTGGCCGAACACGAACTTCACGTCCGGCAATAGTGCCGCGCGTGCGGCCGGCGTCGCGGAGTCGTTTCCGAATTCGGTGATCGCGGTCGTGCCCATCGCTGCCGAGGATGCCGCGACGGGATCGGTCGTCGTTTCGGCGAGCCCGTTTCTCGGCGACGTCGCTTACCTCGAGGCGATATTCCAGGGCGAAGCCGACAATCCGGAGGCGCAATACCGGCTCGACCCGAGCCGGACGTTCTACATGCGCACGGCGGCATTTCCGACGAACGACGTGATCCAGGTGAGCCAAACGTGGGCGAGCGGAGCCCCGGATCTCGTCGACAATGCGCCCGACTCGCGCAGCCTCGAGATCCACATGGAATACAACTTGATCGCTCCGCCGGACGACGGCTATCGTCCGCGCATCGCCGACGACCGCGTCGGCTACTTCACGCTCGCGCAACTCGACTTCGGCACCGACCAGAACGCGAATCGTCAGACGTTCTTCCTATCGCGCTGGAACTTCCAGCCGGCGACGCCGGGCAAGCCGTCGGTCGCGACGCATCCGCTCGTCTTCACGCTCAGCAAAGACGTGCCGACGGAATACCGTCAGCCGATCAAAGAGGCGCTCCTCACGTGGAACAACGCGTTCAAACGCGTCGGCATCTTGAACGCCATCCAAGTGCAGGATCAGCCGGACGATCCGAGCTGGGACCCCGAAGACTTGCGGCACAACATGGTCCGATGGTTCGATTCGTCGTCGCCGCAGTACGGCGCTGAAGCGCTCATCGTCAACGATCCGCGCACGGGCGAGGAGATCAACGCGGGCATCAACATCGACTCGGTGATCGGGGCCAACTACAACGCCGTGTACACGTACTGGATCGCGCCGACTCGCGGATTGCCCGACGACACCGCTGCTCGCAAAGCGTTTGCGATGCAGAACTTGCGCGGGATCGTCCTCCACGAGTCCGGACACGACATGGGGCTGCAGCACAACTTCATCGGCTCGATGGCGTACACGGCGAAAGACCTCCAATCGAAGGCGTTCACCGACAAATACGGCATCGCATCGTCGGTGATGGAGTATTCGCCCATCAACCTCTGGCCGAAAGGCACGTCGCAGGGCGATTACGCGCAGCTCGTCCTCGGTCCGTACGACTACCACGCGATCGACTACGGTTACACGTACATCCCCGGCGCGCACACGCCGCAGCAAGAGCTCCCGACGTTGGAACGCATCGCTTCGCAATGGTCGAACCCGCAGCTGACGTTCGCATCCGACGAGGACGTCTCGTGGGGCGATGGGCACGCGATCGATCCGCGCGTCCAGCAATACGATCTGACGAACGATCCCTTGAGCTGGTGCGGCGTGCAGATGAAGTTCGATCACGCCGACATGGATGCGGTCTCGGCTCGGTTCCCGCGTTACGAGCAGCCGAACCAAGATGCGCGTCTCGCGTTCGGCGTTCCGTTCCGTCAGTACGCGCGCTGCGCCACGATGACGGCACACGTCATCGGCGGCGAATATCTGTCGCGCGGCCGGCGCGGCGACCCGAACGAAAAGCCTGGTCTGATGGCGGTGCCGCGCAGCGATGAGGCGCGAGCATGGCAGCTGCTCGATCAGTACCTCTTCTCGGACGCCGCTTGGCGCTTCAACCCTGCGGTGCTCACGCAGCTGACGTACACCGAGCAGAGCACGATCGGAGGCTTTGCGTCGTGGGCGTACAATCCGGGCGGCCGTCACGACGTCGATGTCGTCGGACTCGCGGCCACGGCGCAGGACTCGGCGCTGTCCGAGTTTTTCGCGCCGCTGACGCTCTCGCGCATCGACGATCTCCAGACGAAATATGCGGCGGGCAAGACGATGACCATCTCCGACCTGTTTGACTGGGCGCAGACGTCGATCTACGGCGACATCGCGAATGGCCGGGCATCGCAGGACGGCGTCGTCATGCGCAACCTACAGGCGCGATACGCGAAGCGGCTCGGCGCGTTGTGGACGTCACCGATGCAGGGAACACCCGATGATGCCCGCGCGCTCGCGCGGCTCGAGCTCGAAGTGCTGCGCAACGACTGCAACTCGGCGCTGGGCAAGCCCGGCCTCGATGA
>DASQJC010000154.1:0-8303 GCA_035631255.1 Candidatus Eremiobacteraceae bacterium
CATCAAGCGTCAGAACGTCGATGCTTTCCGCGCTCAAAACCGCGGCGGCCGCGGCATCACGGGCGTCAACCTCAAGAAGGAAGACGTGCCGCGCCATCTCTTCCCGGCGACGACGCACCAGCACGTCCTCTTCTTCACCAATCGCGGACGCGTTTACAGGCTGCGCGCGCACGAGATCCCGGATGCGTCGCGTCAAGCGCGCGGCACCGCGCTCGTCAATCTGTTGACGCTGCCGCCGGGCGAGAACGTCACCGCAGTCTTGCCGATCCGCACGCTCGGCACTGAAGAGTTCCTCGTCATGGTGACGCGACGCGGATATATAAAGAAGACGACGCTCTCCGATTTCGGAAGCGTCCGCCGATCCGGCCTCATCGCGATCAACCTCATGCAGGGCGACGAGTTGCTCAACGTCCAGTTGACCGACGGCACCGCTGAGATGCTGCTCGCGACGACCGACGGCTACGCCATCCGTTTCGATGAGAAGACCGTGCGGCCGATGGGCCGCGCGAGTCGCGGCGTTCGCGCCGTGCGCTTGACCGGCCGCGCGAACGTCGTCGCGATGGACGTCGTCGGCAAGGATCGCCGCGAAGTCCTCGTGGTCACGCGCAACGGCTACGGCAAGCGGACGCCGATCGACGACTACCGCAAGACGAATCGCGGCGGCAAAGGCATCAAAGCGTTCAACCGCACCGATAAGAACGGCGACATCGTCGAGCAGCTGCTCGTGAAGCCGGACGACGAGATCATGGTCATATCATCGAAGGGCATCGTCATCCGCACCCGCGTCTTCGAGATCCGCGAGACGGGCCGCGCGGCGCAGGGCGTTCGAGTGATGAAGCTCGAGGAAGGCGATGCGGTCATCGACGCGGCGAACATCGGCCATCGCGCGGAGGAAGCCGAACGGATGTGACGCGAAGTCCGTCCGCCCGAACGTACATCATATAGGAGATCCTCGTGAGCGAACCGGTCACCGTCAATCAGAACTCATTCCAAACCGAAGTGCTGCAGTCGGGAGCACCCGTGCTCGTCGACTTCTGGGCGACATGGTGCTCGCCGTGTCTTGCGATCGCACCGCTCGTCAAGCGGCTCGCGGACTCGTATCAGGGCCGCCTCAAGGTCGCGAAAGTCGACACCGACGAGAACCAAGATCTCGCTGCGCGCTACGACGTGACCGGCATCCCGTGCCTCATCCTGTTCAAGAACGGCGAGCCTGTCGACCGCATCGTCGGCTACGTGCCGGAAAAGATGCTCGTCGCAATGGTCGAGAAACACCTCACCCCCGCCGCGTAGGTCCTTAACGTTATCGATGGAGCGGTCGACCTTTATGGTCGACCGTTAGACTCCCGAACCCACATGGAAGACGACGTGCTGCGCGCGATCCCCGCCGTCCATCGCTTCATCGATGACGCGGCGATCGCCGCGTATCGGCCGCTGCTCGGCGCGTCGGCCGTCAAGTCGTGCGTCAACGATGTTCTCGAAGCCGCGCGTGCCGCCGCACGATCGGGCGGCACCCCGCATTTCGACATCTTACGCGATCGCGTTCTGAGCGCGCTCGCCGCGCGCGAAGCCTCCGGCCTTATCGGCGTCATCAATGCGACGGGCGTCCTTCTTCACACGAACTTCGGCCGAGCGCCGCTCGCGGGCGCGGCGCTCGATGCAGTCGCAATGCTCGGCGCCGGCTACACGAATCTCGAATTCGATCTCGAGAGCGGCGAGCGCGGCAGCCGGTACGAACGCGTCGCCTCCCAGCTTTGCGACCTCTCGGGCGCCCAAGCCGCACTCGTCGTCAACAACTGCGCTGCCGCTGTGCTCCTCGTCCTCGACACGTTCGCGCGCGGACGCGAAGTCGTCGTCAGCCGCGGACAGCTCATCGAGATCGGCGGCGCATTCCGGCTTCCCGATGTCCTTCGAAAGAGCGGCGCGACTCTGGTCGAGGTCGGCACGACGAATCGGACGTACGGCGCCGACTACCGCGACGCGTGGACCGATCGGGCCGCGATCTTCATGCGCTCCCATCCGAGCAATTATCGCGTCGAAGGTTTCACGGCCGAAGTCGATGCGGGCTCGATGGCTGCGATCGCGCGCGAACTCGGCGTGCTATCGTTCGAGGATCTCGGCTCGGGCGCGCTCGTCGACTTATCGCCCTACGGACTGCCGCACGAGCCGACGTTGGCGGAGGAGATCGCTGTCGGCGTCGACCTCGTCGCCGTCTCCGGCGACAAGCTCTTAGGCGGCCCCCAATGCGGCATCATCGCGGGGCGAAGCGGCCTCATCGACACGCTGCGCCGGAATCCGCTGCTCCGAGCACTGCGCGTCGACAAGATGACGCTCGCAGCGCTCTCCGCAACGCTTGCGCTCTATGTGGAACCCGGCCGCCTGCATGAGATCCCGTTCTTCGCGATGCTCGAGACGCCGCTCGACGATCTCATCAAACGGGCGGATGCGATCTGCGAAGCGGCGCAATCCTCGCCGAAAGTGCAGGTCGATGCGCGCGCGACGACGTCAGCGGTCGGCGGCGGGAGCCTGCCGACCACGACCATCCCATCGGCGGGTGTCGCCTTGACCGCCCGCGACGCGGGCGTCGACGAACTCGCCTCGCGGCTGCGCAGCGGCCGGCCGCCGATCGTCGGGCGCGCTGACGGTGACTCGATCGTGCTCGACCTGCGCACCGTACGGCCGAGCGAAGATGCAGCGGTCGTCGCTGCGATCGTGTCCTGCGCGGCATGCGAATAGTCGGCACCGCCGGACACGTCGATCACGGCAAAAGCTCGCTCGTCATCTCGCTGACCGGTCACAACCCCGATCGTTGGGTCGAGGAACGCGAGCGCGGCATGACGCTCGACCTCGGTTTCGCGCCCCTGAAATTCGCAGATGGCGTCGAGGCCGGCATCATCGACGTGCCTGGCCACGAGCGTTTCATCCATAATATGCTTGCCGGCGCAGCCGGTATCGACGTGCTCTTGCTCGTCGTCGATGCGCTCGAGGGCCCTCGGGCGCAGACTCGCGAGCACCTGCAGATACTCGGTTTTCTCAACGTCGCGAAGTCGATCGTCGCGCTCACAAAAGTCGATCTCGCCGACGACGAGGTGATCGAGCGAGCGAGCGACGGCGTGCGCGATGCCATCGTGGGAACCGTGGCGGACGGCGCGCCGATCATATCCGTGTCGAACGCGACCGGGGCTGGGATCGACGCGCTGAAGTCCGCGATCCATGACGCGCTGGCTTCGCTCCCGCCGCGCCGCGTCGATGCGCCCGCGTTCTTGCCGGTCGATCGGGTCTTCGCGCTGCCCGGACATGGCACGATCGTCACGGGAACGCTCATGCAAGGGACTATCCACGCGGGCGAGACTCTGACTCTTCAACCGTCGGGGACGCCCGCGCGCGTGCGCAGCCTTCAGATATTCGGTCGCAAGACGGAATCGGCGAGCGCGGGCGTGCGACTCGCGATCAACGTGCCCGGCATCGATGCGTCGACGGCACGACGCGGCGACGTCTTAGCAGCCACGCGTGAGTTCGAGCCGACTTCCGAGCTCGCGATCGAGTTCAGTCCGCTCGAAGAAGCGCTACCCCTATTGCGGCGGCGCACGCCCGTGCGCGTGCACGTCGGCTCCGCGGAGATCGAAGGGCGACTCGTGTTCGACGAGCGGCCGGCGTCCAGCAAGCCTGCGCGCGCACTCGTAGAATTGACGCGGCCGACCGTCACGTATCCAGGCGCTCGACTCATCGTCCGTCGTTTGAGCCCGAAGGACTTGCTCGGTGGCGGCATCGTTGTGAAGTCAGGGGATGTAGTAGGCCGAGCGAAGCTCGGCATCTCCGCGCCGGCAACGGATCTCGTCGCGTCTTCAGACGACGAAACGTGCTTCGCAGCGATCGCGAGCTCCGGTTTGTCGCCTGTCGCTCTTCGGAAGGTCGCATCCGCGGCGAACGTCCTCGAGCCCGCGGCGCGCACGGCCGTCGATCGGCTCGTTGAAGATGGCCGCATCATCGCACTGGCAAAACCGGTCGAATACATCGGACGAGATGTTTATGAAGCGTCATTCGAGCGGTCTGCCTCGGCTTTGCGCGAACGTCACGCGAGCGCGTCGTGGCGTTTAGGCTGCTCGACGTCGGAGATCGCTGCCGCTCTCGGCGTCGACGACTCGCTCGCGGCTCGCCTGCTCTCGGCGTGGCACGAAGACGGGCGTGTCGCGGTGAGAGCGCGCTTCTGGCGATTGCCGGACTTCACGCCATCGCTCACCCGCGAACAACGGACGTTCTTCGATGAATCGTTTCGGATCGACGCAGCTGCACCGCTCGTCCCCGCTTCTTATTCGAATGCGATGCGACATGCGGAAGAGCGCCGCGTCGCCGGCGCACATGAGGCCTTCGAATCGCTCGTCGCCGCCGGCCAGCTCGTGCGAATCGGCGATGATGTATACAGACGAAATCAATTCGATCGTGCGCGTGCGACGGTGGAAAACGCGCTCGCCAATGGTGTCAGCGCGACGGCATCACAGCTGCGCATCGCGCTCGAAGTATCTCGCAAGTACGCATTGCCTCTTTTAGAACACTTCGATTCGATCGGCGTCACCGTGCGAGACGGAGATCACAGACGATTGCGCATAAACGCGGGAAATGCGCGGGCAATCGTTCAAACTTGAAGGCCTGATGAACAAAACGCTTTGCATCGCGGCGGCTTTGGGGCTCGCGATCGCGCTCTCGGCTTCAGCTTCGCTCGCAGCTTTGGCGATGGGGGATGTCAGCGGCGTCGTCACCGATACGTCGGGCGCGCCGATCGCGGGCGCTCGCGTCGTCTTCGCGTCCAGCCGAGTCCGGGTGACGGCGACTTCCGACGCTTCAGGGGCGTTCGTGCTGCACGGGATCGACGCGCAGACGTACGTCGTCACCGCTGAAGCCGCGGGCTTTGGAGCGCTGAGTCCACGCGTCGTCGCGGTCGCGGCGAACACGACGACGAACGTGCGGCTCGAACTCGAGCGCGCGTCGACCGGCAACGTCGCGACCCTTGGCCGGGTCACCGTGAACGGCAAGGTCGCGCTGTCGACGGCATCTGCTCCGTCCGCCGTCATCGATCCGCAAGATCTTGCCGGACGCGGCATCGAGGATCTTGCAAGCGAACTCGCGGAACAGATCGCGGTGACGATGACGAGACCCGCGGGCGGCGCCCCGGGCCTTCCGCAGAGCGCCAGTTTGCGCGGACCCGATCCGTCCGAGACGCTCATCGACGTCGATGGCCACGTGGTCAACAATGCGAACACCGGCGACTTCGATCTGGAACTCCTCGATCCCGCGGAATTCTCGAGCGTGCAAGTCGTTTACGGCGTGGGGCCCGCATCGCTCGATGGAGCGAACACGCAGGGCGGATCGATCGATTTCCACACGATCGATCCGACCGAAGCTGACCAAGGGTTGCTGCGGTTCTCGATCGGCAATTTCGACACGACGGCGTATACGCTGCAGGCCACCGGGACCGACGAGGGGCGCCTCGGCTACGCTTTCTCATTCCATAGATATACGACGGCCGGTGCGGTCAACGGCTATGACGTCGCGTACCAGCCGAATCCGAACGATCCTGCGACCGCGACGACGACGTTGGGCAGTGCGATCGACGCGACGTCTTCGTTGGCCAAGCTGAGGTACTCGCCCGGCGATGGCGACGGCTTCATCGAGCTGACGTATCGCGACACCGCCGCGTTCCGCGATCTCTCCGCGCCCTTGAGCTTCCCGAACGTTCCGAGCAGTTTCGGACCGGGTTCTTTGTTCACCGCATATCCGGGCGCGGCACTGCTCACCAACTCGCCCGCGATCGGCGTCGACATCGATGCGCCGCTCGGCACGAGATCGAGCGCCGGCGTCGAGCCCGCGAGCTTGATCCTTCGTCATCTCACGAACATCAACGACCAGTCGGCGCCTGACGTGCCGGTCTCGCTCGGCAATCCGTATCTCTTCTCCGAGCGCGACGTCGTCGGCGACGATTCCGCCGAATACGACCGTTATCTCGACGATGGCACGTTCACGCTGCTCACCGACGTCCGCTCGGAGGATCTGCGTCTTCCCGCAGATGCGCCGCTCGCGCACGACCTCACCGATGCGCGAGAAACGCAGCGTTCGTTCGCGACGCGCTACGAGTGGGCGCCGACGTCGCACCTCCATTACACCGCCGCGGCATACGTGAGCCGTTACGACACGTTCGGCACGAGCGTCGATCCGCGGACCGCCGTCGTCTGGACCCCGAACAGCGACAACGTCGTACGGTTTTCGTTCGGCACCGGCTTCCGCGCCCCGCTGCTCACCGAGCGAGCGATCAACGACACGCTGACCGCTGAGCACACGAGCGAGTTCGAGCTCGGCTACGAGCACAGATTCAGCGAAGACGCGCTCGCGCCCACAGCTGAAGTCGATTCGTACGACACGAGCCTGCGCGATCCGATCTTCTTCATCCCTTGCGCGAACGTGCAGAACGGCCAGTTCTGCTTTATCGAGAATCTCGCGAACGTCGCGTATCAGGGGATCGAACTCCGGACCGATGTGCCGTTATCGCCGTATATCACGGCACGCGGCTCGTACGGCATCGACATCGCTTATCCAAAGAACGATCCTGCGGCTTTCGACCCGTCCGCTCCTAGCGTCGTCTCCGGTCAGCAGTTCCAGGGGATCCCGCCGCGCAAGGCGTTGCTCTCTATCGATGGTCGCATTTCGGACGGCTGGGGCTTCTCGACTGACGCCGCCTACGAGAGCGTCAATAACGAGCTCAATCGCCCATCGTACTGGCTGTTCGACGCGAGCGTCGCGAAGATGATCGACAAGACGTCGATCGCCCTTGGCGTTCAGAACCTGACGAACCAGTTCGCGGATCGATTCACGCTCATCGGCCTGGGTCCGGAATATCCGACGCCGACCGGACCGGTTCCGACGAACGCGTATTCATTGCCCGGGCGCACCCTGACGCTGACGATCACGCAAAACCTCTAGGGCGAAGAGCTCCGAACCTCCATGAATCGGAAGTGGCCGGCGATCGCTCGCCGGCCACTGTCCTTGCTGATGACCTCTTGATCAGATCGTGCACACGCCGGCGACCGGGCCTTGCACGATGTGCTTGGAGATGCCACGCACTGCCTTCTTCCACGTCGCGTTCAGCGGCGCGAGGCCTTGCTGAGCGAGGATGATGTCAGGCGGCGTCGTTCCGGTTCGACCGGACTGCGCATACCAGTTGATGATCCCTTGCATTCCTTGCGCTTCCGAGCTCAGGTTGTAGCATTGATACGCAAGGAGCCAGGTGTAGCCGACGACCGGGTACGCGCCCTTTTCGATCGGGTCGGGGACGAGAATCCCAAGATCGAACGGATCCGGATTCGAGGGCGGCGCGACGCCGACGAACGAGGCAAGCGTCGACTTGATGCTCTGCGTGATGTAGTGGCCCGAGTTGCCGCGGTTGTAGTAGTAGTTGTTCTGGAGGCTCGCGGTCGGGAGTCCGCCGGAGACGATCGGCGCGACGAAGGACGGACCGACGTAGCCGATGGCGCCCGCCGTCGATTGGACGACGCTGACGACGCCCGAGCTGCCGGTGCCGGACTGAACTGCGCCGTTCGGCCACGTGACAGTGCCGCCGACGCCGCCCGTCCAGTCATCCGCCGAGTTCGGCAGGTTGACGCACGCGGTGTTGAGGTGGTTCGTCGTCAGGAAGGTCGTGCCGCTGCTATCGGCGCGCACGACACGCACGATCGGCTGCGTGCTCACCTGGACGCCGCCGTTGTCGGCGGTGATCGCCGGGTCGCCCCAATTCGTGATCGCACCTTCCCAGATGCCGCAGTACGTCGAGCGACGCAGGCGCAGACCGTTCGCGCCGATGGTCTGGCCGCTCGGGTTGTAGAAGAACGTGATGTCGGTGGAGAGCGTCGGGATCTGGACGTACTGGCCGCGCTCCGGCTGTGCGGCGTTCGGATACGTCGGCGGGCAGCCGCTTTGGTAACAGCTGATCTCGGTGGAGCTCAGCGTCGCGTCGCTTCCCGAGTAGTGCCACAGCGGGTACGGATAGCACGTCGTCACGCCGCCCGGGCAGTAGATCGGATCTGACTGCGGCACGGTCGTCGATGGCACTTGGCTGATGAACGCGGCACGACCGGCACCGCTGCCGATGCCCGCGTAGTAGTACTGGAAGTTCGCGTTGACGGGCAAGCCGTTCGGCGCGCCTTGCGGATCCGGCGGCATCGCAACGCCGTAGTAGTCCATCCACTGGCGGTAGAGCAGCGACGCAAGCGTCGAGCCACCGCCATAGACGTTGGTGGCGGTGTTGGGTCGAGCGTTGT
>DASQJC010000155.1:0-8108 GCA_035631255.1 Candidatus Eremiobacteraceae bacterium
CGGCTCCGGCACCGGCAGCGACGACGATGGGAACATCGGTCGCGGGCGGAGCGTAACACAGCGCGACCGCGACATGCGTCGGATTCGCGATGACCGCCGAGGCGCGGCGAATCGCTTCGAGCCGGATGCGGCGCGCACGTCGGATAGCGATGCCGCGCCTGCGCGCTTTCACCTCGGGCTTGCCTTCCTGTTCGGCGCGCTCGTCGCGGACTTCGCGCGGCGTCATCCGTAAGCGAGCGGCGAAGCGCCGACGCGCAAGCGCGACGTCGACGACTGCTATCGCGCACAGCGCGGCACTCGCGCGCCACCACAATCCGAAGAGGTCGTGCCCGATCGTCGATGCTGTGGATATCCACGAGTCCGATTCACGATCCAAAAGATCGGTCACCGCTGGGATCGCTGCGACGATGACCGCCGCTGCAGCGGTCGCTGAAATGATGCTCTGCGTTGAGGTCTCCCCGCTCATGAGGGAGCGAAGGCCGGCACTAAGACCACGATATCGAAAGCGCAACGCCGCCGCCGACCAACCGAGCGCGCCCGACGCAGCGGCTGCTCCGATCGCCGCAGCAAGGGCGGCGAGCCAGGCTATCCAGACGACGATCGGCAGCGACCACGTCGTCGCGGCCGCGACCATCCGCGCAGCTTGAAAACGACCGGCGCCGGCATCGCCGGCAAGGCCAGCCAAGACGGCGAACGCTTCGCGCCACGAGGACGCGAACACATCGCCGAATGCGATGGGCAACGCCGAAAATACGATCGCGAGAGCGCACGGTGCGATCGCGCTTGTGGGATGGTCGCCTTCTCTTCGGGCGCGCTCGCGTCGCCTCGGAGTCGCCGGCTCCGATCGCTCGCGTCCATCACTCATGTCAGCTGGGCGATCCTGACGCGGATCGCATCGCGAGTGCTAGCAGCGCGTGAAACGCCGGTGCGATTCCGGCGAGCACAGCGAGCAGCACGGCAACCGTCGACGCCGGCGACGCGAGCATGAGGCCGTTGATGCGCGGAGCCGCGCGAGCCGCTATCGCCGACGCGATCGTCGCGATCAGCTGCGCTGCGATGGACGGGGCGGCGAGATCGAGCGAGTTCTCGAAGCTGGATCTTACGAGGGCGACCACACTGTGCGCTGACATCAACCTCGTACCTGACGAGGCTTCGACGAAGCGCGAACACAGATGCGTCATCGCACCGCTCGCGCAGAACAGCACCGCGAATGCGAGCGAGTATATGCGCCCCAATGGTCCTTGAGGTCCGCCGAAGACGCTTTCGCGTCCGAAGGGTCGCATCGCCATCGATGTGTCGATGAGCGACCCGGCCGCAGAGGCGGCAGCCGCGATGATCGAGGCGGTGATGCCGAAGATGATGCCGGTGAAGAGCTCCTCCGGCCAGTGTGGGCTTGTCTTGCTCGCTTGAAACCTCGCGTGGACCGCAGGTGTAAGCGCGAGAGCGAGCGCGCCTCGCACGACGCGCGGGACTGCGCCCGAACCGGCGATCGGCATCGTCGCCGCGAACGCGCTCGATCGGATGAACGAAGCGATCCACGCATTGGACGCGTTCGCATCAACGGTCACGATCGTGCGAGTTCGGGCAGCGCTCGGATCGCGGTCATCAAGAGCGTTTCGACGATAGCGAGCGCGGCGGGCCCCGCGAACGATACGATGAGCGCAACGGTGACGAGTTTTGGCGCGAAGGCGACGTTCTGGTCTTGTACTTGCACGAGCGTCTGTAGGACGCCGATGATGACGCCGACAAGCGCGACTGCGATGACGACTGGCAATGCGATGAGAGCGGCGGCGTCCAGCGACTGCGTCATGAGCGAGATCGCGTTGCTCTCCATCGGAAGCGTCTAACGGTACGATGCGACGATGGCGCTCGTGACGAGCGACCATCCGTCCGCGACGACGAAGAGCAAGAGTTTGACGGGGAGCGAGATCGCGGCCGGTGAGACCATGTACATCCCAAGCGACATGAGGATGGCGGCGACGACGATATCGACCACCGCGAACGGGAGCGCCAGGGCGAATCCCATCGCAAAGGCGGCGCGAAGCTCGCCGATGAGAAACGCCGGCGCGACGGCGCTGAAGGATGCTTCCTCCGGCGATTCGAGCTTCGATTTTTCCATGCGTTCGAAGGATACGACATCCGACGGCCGCGACTGCGCGAGCATGAATTTCCGTATAGGCTCGGCACCGAGCGCGATCGCTTGCGCTGGAGCGATCCGCTTCGCGCCGAGCGGCTGTATCGCGGCGCTCTCGACGCGGTCGAACGTCGGCGCCATGACGATGCATGTGAGCATCATCGCAAGCCCCGCGAGCACGATGTTCGGCGGAAGCGACGGCGCGCCGAGCGATGCCCGCAACAGTCCAAGCACGACGATGATCCTCGTGAACGACGTGACAGAGACGGCGAACAGCGGCAGCATACCGAGAAGGAAGAGTGCGACCAGCAAGTCGACAGGGGATCCGGTCGGATGTGACACGGCGCGGTCGATCAGTTCCGTCATGGCCGCACGTCTGAGATCTCGACCGCGAGCTCACCATCATCCGTCACGACGAGCTCGCCTGTTGCGATCGCGACGCCGTTGACGAGCAACGTCACGGGCGAATCGGGTGCGCAGTCGAGAGTGACGAGCGAGCCGTCGCAGAGCGCAGCGGCGGCGCTCAAAGGCATCCGCACACCGCCCAGCCGCGCAGCCACCGTGACTTCTATTTCGCCGAGCGCCGCATATGGCGATTCGGCACGTGCATCGTTCGAATCGTCCATCTAGGCCTGACTGGATACAAGAATCGCTCGACGCCCGCGCGAAATGCCGAGCGATCCCGACGCGAACCAAACGGCGCCGACGCGGAGCCGCACGACCGCATCCGCGCCGCAGGCCAAAGCCACGAGCTCACCATCGCGCCAGCGAGCGATCGCATCGACCCGCAGGTCGATCGGTGGGAGCATAGCGTCGACCACGACAGGGATCGGTCGCAGGTCGACACATTTGGGCTGAGTCTCGAGTCGAGAATCCGATGGGCAATGGAGCGTGAATGCCGTCGTCGCGCCGAGCGCATCGGTCAACGTCAATCGGCAGCGCCAGCCGGTCGATGGAGGAAGTTGCGCTGAAGCCCGCTCCTCCCACACGCGGCCGGCCGCAGCGAGCAATCGCTCGATGGTATCGCGTACGATGTTCCGCTCGAGAGGCGTCGGCTCGTCGCCGGCCGGTCCTTGCAGGACGATCTTCAGTAGCGACCGCGCTTCGCTGGCACCGAGCACGCACCAAAGATCGATCGCGTCGCCATCATCGCTGTGCCAGACCTGCGCCGACTTGAGCTCTTCGGGCGACCATGAGTGTAGACGCGGCGCCTCGGCACATACGGAGCCGCGCCCTCGAAGTGCTTTAGGAGCGTTCGCGGCGATCGACGTTGCGATGCGAACCAGCAGCGCGGACGCCGGATCTTCGACCGATCGCACCTCGCGGCTCCGTTTCGTCCAGGTGGGGCGCCTCAACGGACGAGTCCCAACGCCGCTCGCTCGCAAGCATCGGCTGCGGCCGCGGCCGTGGCTTGCGTTTCGCCGCGACGTTGCACGCGCCACATTCCTTCGAGATCGCCCGCGACGTCGACGAGCGCGTTTTCAAGCGCATGTGATTTCAGCTTACCTACGTTCGGTGAACCTGGAGCGACGATACGCGGTGCGCCCGATTCCGAGGTGGCGACCACCGACGAACCATCGACTCGTCTGAGATGTTCAGGCACCGGAAAGATCGCAAGTGCGACTTTGCCTGCTGTCTCGCGTCCATGTGCGCCGTCGACTGAAACGACGCCGCTTGCCTCGATCGATGCGCCTTTCGCGCCACGACGCTTGATGGGCGCGAGTTCGTTGGAGGTCAGAGAATAACCAAGAACCATACGCCCTTGGCTATCGACGAGCGTGCCTTGTTCGTCGAATCGGAATTCGCCGAGCCGCGTGTAGCATCGGTGCCCGGTGCTCTCGACGATGAACCAACCAGGACCATCGATAGACACAGACGTTGCCGACGCAGACGGAGCCGTCTGCACGATGTCGCTGTCGATCGGTTTCGCTATGATCGATCCCGGGTGATCCGGAGCGTCGCCGATCGCACCCGCATGCGCCGCTCGCCGCGCGTCGGTCGTCAGTGCGTCGACTTCCGCGGCCAGAGCGTCCGCCGCTATCGTGTCCACGGCATCACGCTCGCAAGACGCCCGCCGGCGTGGACGATCACGTCTACCGTCGATGAACCTACCGTCGCGCGGAACCGGGCACGGTGATATCGAGAGACGGAGCACTGGCGCACGCGTGAATTGAAGTCTGAGGCGCAAGCGCGGAGCTTCGTCTCACGCCGGACGTCATTGACTGTCGAGACTTGACGTTTGGCAGATACCACCGTGGTCTCGCGATCCGCCGGCTTCTCCGCCTTCTTCGACACCGCGCAAAGTCGGGTGACTGGGAGAGCTGTCTTGGACGTCAAGAGAACATGCTTTGGTGGACTCATCGCGGCGAGCTCGTGAGAATCTACTGACGGTTGCAAACCGTACGCGGCACGCTCCGCCATCGACATCGCACCTGGCTGACGAAAGACGCCGTCGAAGGAGTATGCCAGGTCAGCCAATCCGTCGCGAAGCGCCGATGCAAAAGATGGTGACGTTGCGATGCGCCGAGGTGCCCGGCTCGAATCCGAATTGACCTCTGTCGCGCGAGCGGCGTTCATAGGAATGGACAAGCGCCTCCTTCAGCCCATACTGTAGGAGGCGCGTGTTAACGGATTGCGACGGTTCGGTAAAGTAAGGCCGCGGCGGTCGAGCTAAAGGTCGACCGCTACAGCTAGAGAGTCACTGAGCGTTGTAGCCGATCTCACCAGTGCGCAGCAGGTGCTCGATGTCGGGCGTCTGCGGCGTAACGGGCTGGCAGCGGAACATCCGCTTGACGATGTCCGCCGGCTTCGCACGATCCGCTGCGCTCTCCGCATCGTGCACGCGAATTGCATCGACGACCGCCATGCCTTTCACCACGCGCCCCATCGTCGTGAAGTTGATGTCGAGATGGAGCTGCGGCGATTCGGTGATGTAGAACTGGCTTCCGCCGGAATCGACGTCGGCGTGGATGTTGTCCGGATAGTCGAGGCCAAGCGCGAGCACACCGGTGAGTTGCTGTAACGGATTCAACTCCGCCGGCACCGAGTACCCCGGTCCCCCGTCATTACCCCCGTTTGTCGGATCGCCGCCCTGGATGACGAAGTTCTGGATGACGCGGAACAGCTGCTGGTTGTTGTAGTAGCCGCGATCGACGAGGTAGAGGAAGTTGTCGACGTTGTACGGCGCTTCGTCAGGGAACATCTCGACGACGATGATGCCCTTGCTCGTCACGATCGCCACCTGCGGGTGCGGTCCGTACGGCGCCGACGTCGGCAGTGCTTGCGGCATTTGCTGGTCGCTCGCCGGGATCGTCGGTGGGGTCAGATCGACGCGCGTGTTGTCGCGGAACACCGCCAACGCTCGCGCGACTTCAACGCGTACGCGCCACGATGGATCGTTCACCGCCAGATGCAGCGCGAGCGCGTACTTCTGATCTTTGAGCCGACGCATGCCTTGCGCAGCATATTGCCGCACAAGCTCGCTCGGATCGGCGATCATCGTCCGCAAGCTCTGTTGGTCGACGTCGTACAGCGATCGTCCGATCGCCCACGCCTCGCGCCACTTGGCTTCCGGATCGCGCTCGTACGTCATCGCGGTTGCGACCGCGACGCCGGCATTGATGCGATACGCGGTGTCGATCGTTCGCGGCGGCGCGAGCGGCGTCGTCGCTTCACCGATCCCGATCGCCGCCATGCCGCGGACGTACGGGTCGCGCGACTTCACCAAGCGGTCGAGCGTGTCGATGACCGAATCGCCGCCGATCCGGCCCAAAGCATCGGCCGCAGCACCAGCGACTGCCGACGATCCGTGCAACGCGGCGCCTTCGAGCGGCCCTTCAGCATCCGGTGAGTGGATGACGCCGAGCGCGAAGGCTGCGTCGGCTTTCACGTCGTCGGAAGCGGTTTGGCTTTGCAGCACCTGGACGAGCGGTCCGACTCCTGAAGAGTAGCGAAGCCGCCCGATCGCGATCGCCGCGCGCGCTTGGATGGCGGGATCGCTGTCCTTCAGGTAGTTCGCCAACTGAGACGGCGACGTCGCGCGCTGCGGATGATGATCGGTCGCTTTGAGCGGACCTGCGCCCGCACGCTCGAGCGATCCGATCTTCCCGATCGTCGTCGTGTCGGGTTCGCTCGGTGACGGCGGCGGCAAGACATTCGTTACCGGAGTAGGCGTCGGCGACGGCGTCGCAGTCGCCCGGGCATTCGGTGTCGGCGACGGCAGCGCGAGGTTCGAGCTCGAGGGCGCAGGCGTCGGCGCAGCGGCGATCGCGAGCGGCAGCGCAACGCTGGCAAGCGCGACCACAATAATAGAAGGAAGACGGCGCGTCATCAAAGCCCGCATGAGAACCTCCAATGCTGTAGTCCCATCATCGTCGCGGCGGCATTAGTCGCAATATAGGACGGGGCCTTGTACCGCACCGTGCTCCGTCCCGTGAGTAGTCTTCTCGGGGCAGGCGTAGAATACGTGATGTAGGGCAACAGTTCAAGCAAGGGTCCCAAAAATTCCTGATGGCAACAAAAAATCACAAGACCACGGAGGGCATGACGGTTCGAGAAGCCGGCCGCAAAGGCGGTCAGACCGTCAAACAGCGCTATGGGTCGGAGTTCTACGAGAAGATCGGCCGCAAGGGCGGCGAGGCGACGAAACATTCGCACGGCCACGAGTTCTACGAGAACATCGGTAAGCTCGGCGGCAAAAAGGGCGGCGAATCGACGCGCAATCGCTACGGTCCGAAGTTCTACGAGACGATCGGCCAGATCGGCGGACAGAAAGTCAAGAAGCTGATCGAAGAAGGCAAGAAGGCTTCGAAGAAGACCTGACAACACGGCGCGCGCCCTAGTGGCGCGCGCATCTCAGTCCGCCTGCCAGTAGTCTTTCAACGCTTTGCCGCGGCTAGGGTGGCGCAGCTTACGCAGCGCCTTCGCCTCGATCTGCCGGATGCGTTCGCGCGTGACGCCGAACTCCTGGCCGACTTCTTCGAGCGTACGCTGATGGCCGTCTTCCAAGCCAAAGCGTAGGACGAGAACTTTGCGCTCGCGATCGGTGAGATTGCGAAGCACGTCACCCATCTTCTGCTTGAGCATGGTCACCGATGCGGCTTCAGCAGGCGCGACCGCTTCCGGGTCTTCGATGAAGTCGCCGAGGTGGCTGTCTTCTTCAGCGCCGATCGGCGTTTCGAGCGAGATCGGCTCTTGCGCGATCTTCATGACCTCGCGCACTTTGTCGGCGGATAAGCTCATCTCTTTGGCGATCTCTTCCACCGATGGATCGCGACCGAGCTCCTGAAGCAGCTGACGCGAGATCTTGACGAGCCGGTTGATCGTCTCGACCATGTGCACGGGGATGCGGATCGTCCGCGCCTGATCGGCGAGTGCGCGCGTGATCGCTTGACGGATCCACCATGTCGCGTAGGTCGAGAATTTGTAGCCCTTCTTGTAGTCGAACTTCTCGACCGCGCGGATGAGGCCGAGATTGCCTTCCTGGATGAGATCGAGGAAGAGCATGCCGCGTCCGACGTACTTGCGCGCGATGCTGACGACGAGCCGGAGATTCGCCTCCGTCAGGTGGCGCTTCGCCGCTTCCCCCGCCTCGATGATAAGCGCGTTCGCGGCGCCGCCGTTGTGCTTGGCCCGATCGATTTCTTCTTCTGCGCGTTCGATGGCGCGCGCGAGCTCCTGTTCCTGCGCCATGTCGAGCAGCGGCACGCGGCCGATCTCTTTGAGGTAGAGCCGTACCGGGTCGTCGAGCGACATGCCCGGCGGCAATAAGCTTTCGTCCGACGCTTCTTCGACCGGCTCGGTCTCGGTCTCGGCGTCTTCCTTTTCTTCCGCACCGACGTCGGGCAGTTCGGTGATCTCGATGCCGGCAGCCATGATCTCTTCGACGAGCTCGTTGCTCTTTTCGGGATCCTCTTCGTCGAATTGCGCCGAGACCGCCGCGACTTCGTCGTACGTCAACGAGCCTTTTTTCTTG
>DASQJC010000156.1:0-5341 GCA_035631255.1 Candidatus Eremiobacteraceae bacterium
CATGCTTGCGAAGCGGAACGCCGGCATCCATGAGCGCCATCGTGCTCGCGCACACCGAGCCCATCGACGACGAGCCGTTGCTTTCGAACGTCTCCGAGACGAGCCGTAACGTGTACGGGAACTCGTCCTGAGGCGGCAGCATCGGCACGATCGCGCGCTCTGCGAGCCAACCGTGACCGATCTCGCGCCGGCCGGGGCCGCGCATCGGTCGAGCTTCGCCGACCGAATACGGCGGGAAGTTGTAGTAGTGCATGTAGCGCTTGAAGTATTGCGGCAGGAGGCCATCGACGCGCTGCTCGTCTGAGATCGAGCCGAGGGTCGCCGCCGTGAAGATCTGCGTCTCGCCGCGCGTGAAGAGCCCCGACCCGTGCGTGCGCGGCACGATGCTCGTGCGGCACGTTATCGGTCGGATCTCGTCGAGCTTGCGGCCGTCCGGGCGAAGCCCTTCATCGACGACCATGACGCGAAGTTCGTCTTCTTCGCGCGCCTTGACGCACTTGTCGAAGTCGTGGTTGCGCGAATCCTCGAGCAGCGGCCGCAGTTCGGCTTCGAAGGGATGACCAGCGATGCGGCTACGCGCCTCGTCGCGGGTGATCGACTCGAATGCCCGGCCGCGCTCGACCTTCGAGGTGATACGCATCGCGTGCGCGATGTCGCGTCCGAACGCTTCGTCGACGAACTGACGCATCGTCGGCGACGGATTGAAGAGCGGGAACGTCCGCTTCTTCTTGCCAGCGCGCGCGACGAGCTCGCGCGTCTGCGAAAGGATGTCTTTGATCGCGTTGTGACCGGCCTCGACGCCGCCGAGGAACTCTTCCTCGGAGATCTCTTTGCAGCCGCCCTCGACCATCATCACCGCGTCGGCAGTGCCGGCGATGATCATGTCGAGCGTGCTCGACTCGAGTTCGGTGCGCGTCGGGTTGATGACGTAGCGCCCGTCGATGAGACCGACGCGGACGCCCGCGACCGGATATTCGAACGGAATGTCGGAGAGTGCGAGCGCCGCTCCGGCGCCCGTCAACGCGACGACGTCGGGATCGATCTCCGGATCAATCGAGAGAACGGTGCAAACGATGTGGATGTCGTTGCGGAAACCGTCGGCGAAGAGCGGTCTGATCGGCCGGTCGATGAGGCGCGCGGTGAGCGTCGCTTTTTCTGACGGCCTGCCCTCACGCTTGATGAAGCCGCCCGGGATCTTCCCGGCGGCATACATTCGCTCTTCGTAATCGACCGTGAGGGGGAAGAAGTCTGCGCCTTCGCGGGGGTTGGCGCTGGCGGTAGCGGCGCACAAGACGCACGTGTCGCCATAACGGACAAAGACGGAGCCGCTGGCCTGGCGCGCGAGCTCACCGGTTTCCATGGTGAGAGTGCGCCCGCCCAGCTCCATGCTGACGGACTCTGGCAAAAAGGGATTCCTCCTACGCTTTTCTTTTGCTAATTCTTGATTCGGGTTCAGGCTTCTGAGCTAGGCCGGCCTATCCCTAGGGACAACCGCTTAGTGACGCAGGCCCAGCTTGTTGACGATCGCGCGATAGCGCTCGAGATCGGCCTTTTCGAGGTAGCGCAGCAGACTGCGGCGTTTGCCGACCTTCATAAGAAGACCGCGACGGCTCGCATGGTCTTTCTTGTGCACCTTGAGGTGCTCGGTCAACTCGTTGATGGATTCGGTGAGTAGTGCGACTTGGACTTCGGCCGATCCGGTGTCGTTGTCTTTACGACCGAACTTGCAGATCACCGACGACTTCTGTTCTTTTTTCAGTGCCACGGACGTGAGTGCTCCTTCCATTCGCGCGCGGCAGCAGCTCGATGATTTCGGGCCGCCCGCCGCCGTAGCAGGCACCCGATGAGGATACCATAGCGGTCCGCGGACCCGCAAGGCGCGGTACGCCGGATACGACAGAGGGCAAGGCCGCGGCGGTCGACCATAAAGGTCGACCGCTCCATCCTTTTTGGGGCGAACGAGGCAGAAAAAAGAGGCCGCGTTCTAGCGGCCCCTGGTCAGCTTAGCGCGCCCGAGATTAGCGCGGTATTAGGAGAACCTCGCCCGGGTGGAGCTGTTTGCCGGCTGCGAGATGGTTGATGCTCGAGACCTCGTACGCCGCCTCGGCGACATCGGATCCGGCCTTCGCGCGGCGAGCGACTAGGGTCCAAACGGTGTCGCCCGGCTGCACGACGACCTTGTCGTAATGAGTGGGGCTCGACGCGTAGATGCGGGCTCCCCAGATGGTCGGCAGGGCGAACACCAGCACGAGGGAGAGCGCTTGGATAAAGGGAATGAGCGAGACCCGCTGGGTGCGGCGGTACTGGAACATCGTTCCATTCCTCTGTGAGTGGCGTTTTTCGAACATATGTTTGACGCCCTAATCTTATCGCCGCCCACCTGGGCTGTCAAGGGATTGTCGAACAGATGTTTGCATCCGGGACGTCGATGTGGTAGAATCCCTATTACTCGGCGTGTCGGGCTGCGTTAAGCGCTAGCCCGCTCCAGGGTCGCCCTAGAGGGCGGCTCTTTTGTCCCGCAGCGGCGATACGATGAAAGGGCGGTAGACCCCCGTGGATCGCAAGACGACGCCAAGGCAGCAAGCCATACTCGACGTCATCAAAGACTTCACGCGCGAACACGGCTATCCGCCGTCGGTGCGCGAGATCGGCGAGCGCGTCGGTCTGTCGTCGAGCTCCACCGTCCAGTGCCATTTGCGCACGCTCGAGAAGAAGGGGCTCATCAAGCGCGATCCTACGAAGCCGCGCGCCCTCACATCCGAATCCGATTCCATCGCCCGCGACGTCATCACCGTGCCGCTCATCGGCCGCGTCGCCGCCGGCATGCCGATCACCGCGAGCGAGAACATCGAAGACGAGCTGGCGCTGCCCGCCAGCCTCGTGCGCAGCTCTGGATCGTTCATGTTGCGAGTGAAAGGCGAATCGATGGTCGACGCCGCGATCCTCGATGGCGACCTCATCCTCGTCAACCCGCAGAAGATCGCGAACAACGGCGAGATCGTCGTCGCGATGATCGACGGCGAAGCGACCGTGAAGTCGTTCTATAAGGAAGAGAATCGCGTTCGGCTCCAGCCGCAGAACAAATACATGGAGCCGATCTACACCGACAACGTCGACATCGTCGGCAAGGTGTCCGCGATCATACGAAAGCTCTGACGAACAGCTGCTCGAAATCGACGAAACTGGCCGCGCACTCAAGGCGCGGCCGCTTCGTTTTCAAGCCGAGGCAAGCCAGCGGCGCACGTCTAACCAACGCGCGATGAAGCCGAGAATCGCGGTCACCGTCAACCCGGGTGAAGCGTCCGATCCTGCGGCGCGCAAGAAATACCGCGATGCAGTAACGGCGGCGGGCGGTGAGCCGGTCCTCGTCGACACCACGGGCGGGTCAACGGTGGCCGAGATGCTGGCGGCTTTCGACGGGCTGCTCTTGCCGGGCGGTACCGATGTCGATCCGACGGCGTACGGCGGCCGGTCGCATCCGAGCGTCGACGTCGCCGATCCGAGACGCGACTCGCTCGAGCTCGAGGCGGCGCGTTTCGCTAGACGATCGGGCCTCCCGACGCTCGCGATCTGCCGAGGGATGCAGGTCGTCAACGTCGCGCTCGGCGGCACTCTTTTCGAAGACATCCCCGATCAGTACGAGCCGTCGAACGGACTGCGCTTGCGACATCAACAGACGCCAGACTTCGGGCGGCACGAAACCACACACGAAGTCGATGTGAAGTCGGGATCCAAGCTTGCCGGCATCGCGGGAGCAGCCGCGATTCGCGTCAACTCGCTCCACCACCAGAGCGTCCGTCGCATCGCGCACGGACTAGAGCCGGTCGCGCACGCACGAGACGGCATCGTCGAAGCGTTCGAGCTGCGCTCGGAGCATCCGTTCTTCGTCGGCGTGCAGTGGCATCCGGAGGAGTTGGTCGGCGCGGACGAGCCGAGCCGGCGCCTCTTCGCATCGTTCGTAGCGGCCGCAGCGCGACGCGCAGCCGCGAAGCCGCTCGCCACCGGCCGGGGCTAGCGACGGCCTCGACCGTGCGCGAGCGCCGCACCGGCGTCGAAGCGTTCATCGCGTCTATCGAGACGCGTCTATTCCCGGTCCTTCATCGCATAGCCGAAGAGCCGCACATCGCCGCCGTGCGCGTCGCGATGGGGCCGTCTTTCGCGGGCCTGATCGCCGTAACGGTTATCGCGTTTTTCATTCCGCCGGAACCGGCGCTCGGCACGTCGTTCACCGACCTCTCGAACCGCTTCTTCGCGGCCTACCACGTCGGGTTCGGTGCGATGGGCGTCGTCCTCACCGTCCTGCTCGCCGATCGCCTCGCGCGCGCTTTCGGCTTCAACCGGCCGCTCTCGTGGATCGTCAGTCTCGGCGCGTTCGGCTCGGGATTGACCTGGCCGCTCGCCGCTAATCTGGCAGTCGAACTCGGCGCCATCTCATCGACGAGCATCTTGCTCGGCCTCGTCACGACGCTCGCGACCGGCGAAGCGCTTCGACAAGCTCGCAAGTACATCGCGAATCCGATCGCCGCAGATGCTGCCGGCACGAGCGTGGTCGCGATCGTCTTCGGCGGTCTTGCGCTCGCGCACATCACACTCGGCGACGTGCTGCTCACCGTCATCCGTCCGCTCGTGAGCGCGAGCGACACGCTGCCCGGGCTGCTCCTTGTCGTGTTCTTCCAGACGCTGCTCTGGACCGCGGGCGTTCACGGACCGGCGTTCCTCTCCGGCATCGTCACGCCGATCTTCTTAAAGGCGCTCGACGAGAACAGCCAAGCGGTGGCGGCGCACCAAGCGCCACCGCACATCGTCACGATCATGCTATCGATATTCTACTTCCCTGGCGGTTCCGGCGCGACGCTGCCGTTGACGCTCGTCATGCTCCGATCGCGCGTCGCGCGGCTTCGTAAGCTCGCCATCGCGTCGATCTTGCCGACCGTGTGGAACATCAACGAGACGATCATCTTCGGCGTGCCGCTCGTCATGAACCCGAGTCTGACGATCCCGTTCCTGCTCGTGCCGCTCGTTCTAGCCACGATCACGTATCTCGCGACGTGGCTGCGACTCATCGGACACACGATCGTCTACTTGCCGCCGGTCTTCCCATCGTTCGTGACCGCATGGCGGACGACGGCCGGCGACTGGCGCGCGATCGTCCTCGTCTTCATCAACATCGCGATCGGCGCGCTCATCTACGCGCCGTTCTTCCGAGCTTATGAGAAAGCGGTCGTCGACGAACCGTCGGAGCAGAACCGATTGCTCCGAAAAGCCGAAGCGATCCGCGAGCAAGAGCGCGAGCACGAGATGCACCCGCGTTCGGAGCGCTCAGCGCAGCCGTGATCGACCA
>DASQJC010000157.1:0-3473 GCA_035631255.1 Candidatus Eremiobacteraceae bacterium
GGCCGCGACCTGCGCGATCGCTGCGTTCGCCCGCCCGAGCATCGGATCGAAGATCTGATGCTGCGCGCTGGAAAGCCGGTTCTGGAAGTCGGTCGATATGCGCTGCTGATCGGCTGGGCTCTTGCCCTTGATCGCGGCTTGGAACTGCGCTTGCAGCTGCTGCTGTACGCGCGTGAGCTGGTTCTTCGCGTCTTGGAACTGGTTCAGGTTCCCGATCGCCGCTTGATCGACGATGCCGATGTCGGCGACGTCGGTCGCGAGCACTTGCGGCGTCAGCGCGAGCACGAGCGCCGTCACCGCCGCTGCGGCGATGAGCGCGCGGCGAAGCTTCGCGGGCCTCGCCGACGCGAGTCGTTGCGTGTCCATGATGCCCTTGTTCCCTCTTCTCCCTATTCGAGTAAGCAGCCACGGCATGCGGCTGCACGCTCGTGCGGCCGCCAGGCGTCCGCACGAGTCAATGTTAGAAAGACTGACCGATGCCGAACGAGACGTGTGCGCCGTTCTGACCGGTCGCGAAATCGAGGCGCAGCGCTTGGCCGGGCAGCAGCGGCGTCTGCACGCGGATGCCGATGCCGAAATCTGTCTTCAGGTGGAACGGCGCTTCGACGAACGTGACGGCCGCAACCGGTCCGGGCTTGAACGGCGAGTGAGGTCCTGCCGGCGGGGTCGGCGTCGGCGACGGCGACGGTCCGACGATCGGCGTGACGTACGGCGCGTCGCCGGTATCGGTGAACAGCGCGACCGCGAATTTCTTGTCCGGCGTCACCGGGATGCGAAGCTCGAGCTGTCCGAGTATTTCGCGGTCGCCGTAGAAGACGTACTTCTGACCGCGCAGCTGCTGGTCGGACAAGCTGAAGAGCGAGTTGTACGGCAGCGTCGCGCCGCCGCTCGAGAAGCCGAGGTTCAAGTGCGCGGCGAGCGTCGAGTGCTCGCGCACCGGCCAGAAGCGCGTCAAGTCGATATCCGACTTGTCGTATTGATAGTCCGACCCGAAACCGTGGAGCGACACTTCGTTCGCGAGCGATGACGTGCCGCCGAATCGCGGCGACACGACGTCATCGCGATTGTCGCGATCGATGCCGAGCGAAACCGTGCGGAGGTTCGATACGCCGTTCTTCACCGGCGAGCCGCCTATGTTCGAGCCGAAATTGTTCGGCGAGATGAGCGCCGACCGCAGGTCGAGCAGGTTCTGGCTGAACCCGTTCGCCGTGAAGCCTTGGAACAATCGCGTCGCGCTCACGCCGAAATTGACGCGCGTGAAATACGCGACCGGATGGCCGAAGCCGACTTGCGCGCCGGCTTGGCGCGACGAATACCCGGCTGAAAGGCCGCCGCACGGCGTGCTGCCGGCGATGCACGGGCCTGACGGCGCGGGAGTTCCGAACGACGGCGATGGGACGAAGCCGCCACCGGGCGAGATCGAGTAGAACGGATTGTTGCCCGCTTCTTTATATACCGGATACGGCTGGTTATTGATGTCGTTGTTGAAGATCGAGAACGACACCGAGTCGGGCTTGAACTTATGGATGTACGGCACCGTGACGCCGAAGTTGATGTCGCTGATATATTGGCCGCGCTGGAAGCCGATCGACGCGCCGTTGCCGGTTCCGTTCAGGTTGTTCTCGGAGAACGAGATGTTCGCCGCGAGGCCTTGCCCGTACGTGCCGCCGCCCGAGTAGCTGACGCCGAAGTTCGCGCTGCCGGTGCGCTGTTCGACGACGGTCCAGACGAGCGTCACCATGCCGCACTTCGTGCCGAACGGCTTGAACGACGCGTCGACCGATTTGAAGAACTGCGTGTTGTTGATCTGCTCGTAGTCGTAGCGCAGGCGGTTGTCGCTGATGAGATCGCCCGGATGCAGACGCAGGAGACGGCGGATGACGTAATCCTTCGTCTTCGAGTTGCCTTGGATCTCGATCGCGCCGATGCGGTACTCGCAAACGGTGACGTTCACCGTGCCGGGATCGTTCGGGTCGGCGCCGCCGTCGACGGCGGCGGAGAATCCGATGTTCTTGTACAGATTGTTGATCGCGGTCAGGTCGTCTTGGAAGACCTGATCGGAATACGTCACGCCCGGTTTCGTCTTCATAGCGCCGAGGATAGCCGGCGTCGGTATGATCGTGTTGCCCGTGACGTCGACCTTCGCGACGGTCACGCCTTCCTTTATGTCGAGCCGCAGCGTGCCGTCGCGGTCGATCTTGATGTTCTGGACGTGACGCGTGCCGGTGTAGCCGAGCTTGTCGTAATAGGAGTTGATCTTCTGCACGTCGTCGCGCAGCGTGTTCGTGTTGAGGACGCTGCCGTCGGTCGTGTCCATGAGCGCGCCGAGGATGTCGGCCGTGACGTGCGCGTTGCCGGTGAAGAGGATCTTCGAGACGACCGGGTTCTCGATGACGATGAAGTTGACGCTCACGCCGCCCGGCGTCGCGCGGATATCGGTCTTGACGTCGGTGAAGTAGCCGAGCCCGAGGATCGCGTTCTGGTCGTTGGCGACTTGCTTCGTGTCGAGCGGCTCGCCGACTTGGCTGCGGACGACCGCCGCGATCTTATCCGCGGGGACGTGCGCGTTGCCGCGGACGTTGATCGCCGTGACGATGGGCGCCACCGAAGCCGGCGTCTGCACCGGATTTGCGACGACCGCTGCGATGGCGACGATGATCGCGATCGCTGCGCTTCGGAGAAAAAGGACCAACGGAAAAGGGCTCCTCATCTTCGGTGGCTAGGCGTCGCCTCGGGCGGCCGTCGCGTCGCCTCGCGACTTGCTGACGGGCATGACCGGACCGACCGCCGTGTAATGCAGCCGGGTCCTCCTTCGCCCTAGGGAGCAACGAGGCCGATGTCTGAGCTAGAAAACGCGAGTTGGTTTCCCACGGTTCCGCTGGGTTTCCTCCCCTGGGACGCTAGTGGAACGTGAGGCGAAGGTTGAGTGTCGCTTGCTGTAAACCGCTCGCTGACTGCGTCTGCAATATCTCGAGGTCGGCGTAATCGCGGAGGCTGTACGCGACGCCTGCGGTCTGCGTTACGGGGACGTTGAGCGACGAACGATAGATCGCGTACACGGTAGGCGTCACCAACTTGCGGACCTCGACGTTCACCCGTCCTTGCTGGTCGTAGATGAGCGATATCTGCTCGACGTTGATCGTCTGCGCAAGGAGCGATTCTACCGGGAACAAGAGCGAGCGTGTCAGCTGCGCGTTGAAGTACGACTGCGCTTCGGCGTACAACGCCGTCTGCGCCTCGCCCGGGGTCGAACTGATGACCGACTGCACCTGAGGCGCGTGCAAGAGCGTCGCAACGATGTCATCGCGTGACATCGCCGGATTCGACGACAGATCGGTCTGGAGGTTGTCGATGCGGCCGGTGACGGTGAGCGTGATCTCGGCGCCGCTCAAGTTCGTCGTCGCCCTGACGTCGAGAGTCGGGAGCAAGCCCTCGGTCGGATCAAAAGTGACGACACCGCGCTCGAGACGGAA
>DASQJC010000158.1:0-2512 GCA_035631255.1 Candidatus Eremiobacteraceae bacterium
CGTGCGCGGCGTCACACTTCCGCGACGCGTCGCTTTGCTCGTCGGGAACGAGCGGCATGGCGTCGCCGGCGTGCCTGCTGATGCGATCGATACGCGAATAGGCATTCCCCAAGCGGCGCGCGCCGAGTCGCTCAACGCCGCCGTCGCCGGATCGATCATGCTCTACGAAATAGCGCGCGCACTGAAAACGGTGCCCGAAGCCGAAAATGCGAGAACGAGCGCCACGTAAATGTCAAGCCCTGCGCGCCCTTGTTTAAAAACGCGTCTTTTGCTATACTTACACGCAGCGATCCACGAATCGGATGAAGGAGGCCAGCGTCTGAGATGCTCTCTCCTGACGTATTCTGGAAGTTCTTCAAGTCTACGGGTTCCATCCAGGCCTATCTGCTCTATAAGCGGATGGTCCCACAGGGCTCCCACTGATCCGAGGCTGTCGACGCGAAAGGTCGACCGCTCTATCGTAAAGGAAAACGAGGCCGCAGAAATGCGGCCCCTTTCATTCCCCGGACGGCCGGCCATGATGGCCGGGCGTTCGACGCCGACCGGAACCACAAGGTGAGCGACCAAAGCGACCGACTCGACGCGCTCGTCGCCGACGTCCGCGCACGCGCCGCGGAGTTGCGCGACCTCGACGCCATCGACGCCCTCAAAACCGAGGTGCTCGGTCGTAAAGGCGGCAGCCTCTCACGGGTCATGGCGGGCCTCGCCAAGATCCCGAAAGGCGACGACAAAGCCGAGTTCGGGCGCCGCGCCAATGAGGCGAAGCGTGCGATCGAGGAAGAACTCGATGCGGCCCGCCGTCGCGTCGAGGGCGCGAGCCTCGACGAGGCGCTCTCGCGTCGCTACGACGTCACGTTGCCAGCGACAGCGCCGCATATCGGCGGCCTCCATCTGCTGCGTCAGACGCTCGACGCGGTCGTCGACTTCTTCCGTTCGCGCGGCTTCGCGATCCTCACCGGCCCTGAGGTCGAAGACGAATATCATGCCTTCGAGACGCTGAACATCCCGGCCGACCATCCCGCGCGCGACAACATGGACACGTTCTACTTGCCGGGCGGTGGATTGCTCCGCCCGCACACGTCGCCGATGCAGATCCGCGCGATGCTCGCAAACCCGCCGCCCATCGCGGTGCTCGCGCCCGGTAAAGTCTATCGCCGCGATGCGCTCGACGCGAGCCACTCGTTCATGTTCCATCAGATCGAAGGCTTGCACGTCGATCGCGGCATCACGTTCGGCCATCTCAAAGGCTTTGCGACCGATCTCTGCCGGCATCTCTTCGGCGCCGATCGGCGGACGCGTTTCCGCCCGTCGTATTTCCAGTTCACCGAACCGTCCGCTGAAGTCGACGTCTCGTGCCACGCGTGCGACGGCGCGGGCTGCCGCACGTGCAAAGGCTCGGGCTGGCTCGAGATGGGCGGCAGCGGGATGGTCCACCCGAACGTGCTCCGCGCGGCAGGCTACGATCCGGAAGAATTCACCGGCTGGGCGTGGGGCCTCGGACTCGACCGCATCGCGATGCTGCGCCATCGCATCGACGACATCCGCGTCCTTTTCGAGAACGATCTCGGCTTCTTGGAGCAGTTCGCCTGATGCGGCTGCCGGTATCATGGCTGCGCGATTTCGTCGAGACCGACGCGACCCCGCAGAAGATCGCCGACGTCCTGACGTCGCGCGGATTCACGGTCGACGCGATCGAGCCGCAGCGCATGCCCGAGAAGATCGTCGTCGGACGCATCGAGACGCTCGCATCGCACCCGGATGCCGACAAACTCCAAGTGAGCACGGTCGACGCCGGCGGCGCTGGCAAGCTGCAGATCGTGACCGGCGCGCGCAACGTCGCCGTTGGCGACAAGGTGCCGATCGCGCTCGTCGGATCGATCGTCTACACCGGCGCTCCCGGCCCCAACGGCGAACCTGAGACGAAGGCGATCAACAAAGCAAAGCTCCGCGGCGTCGAGTCGAACGGCATGATGGCGTCGGCGAACGAGCTCTTGCTGCCGGGCGAATTCGACGACGGCATCCTCATCATGGATGCCGATGCGCCGATCGGCTCTGAGTTCTGGTCGACGGTTCGCTTCGGCGATGCCGTGCTCGATGTCGACGTGCCAAGCAATCGCGCCGACTGTCTTTCGGTGATCGGACTCGCGCGCGAAGCCGCCGCCGGACTCGGGGCGCGCTTCTCAGAGCCTTCTTGGGGACCGGGCAGCGGTTCGACGCCCTCACCGATCGCGGTCGAGATCGGCGATCCTGGAGTGTGCCGCCGCCTCGTCGGCCAGCTCTTCACTGGCTTGCGGAATCGGCGCGCGCCGCTTTGGATGACGCTTCGACTCCACGCCGCCAACTTGCGCAGCCTCGACTTTCTCGTCGACGTCTCGAACTATGTCCAGCTCGAGACGGGTCAGCCCTTACATTTCTACGACGCGTCGCTCATCAAGGGTGGCCGCATCGTCGCGCGTTCTTCAAATGAGGGCGAACGTGTCGTGACGCTCGACGGCATTGAGCGCAAACTCGC
>DASQJC010000159.1:0-15781 GCA_035631255.1 Candidatus Eremiobacteraceae bacterium
GAACTGAACGACCGCTTTCGCGAAAAGCTCGAGCTTCGCGTGTTGGCGCAGAACGCGTCCGTCCATCCGTCGCATCTCGCGCGAGCGTTTCATCGCTTCAAGGGGCGGCCGATCGGCGACTACGTCACGGGCTTGCGAGTGCAATATGCGGCGAGACAGATCGCCGAGGGCAAGACCTCGCTTCGCGAGATCGCCGCCGATGCCGGTTTCGCCGACCAAAGCCACATGACGCGGCTCTTCAAAGAATTCACCGGCATGGCGCCTGCGGAATATCGCCGCTTCATCCCGACGCATAAACTCGATCCGCCCGAATAATCGCGACCCGAATAACGCGATGGAGTGGCCGCGGCGGTCGAGCTAAAGCTCGACCGCTACCTTTTTGAATCGCCCACCTTGGTCGCCAGCGCCAAAGCGTCTTCCGGGGACCAGTCGCTCGTCTTGATCACGCCGGCGAGACGGCCCGAAGCATCGACGACGTAGAGCGGCTCGTCTTGTTCGAGCTTCCTACGCCTCGACGCGCCGAGCGTCCGCGAGAGCAAGTCGATTTGCCGTCGGTCGCCGGTGAGGAACGACCAAATCCGCGGATCCGAATCGAACAGCTGCGCGTACGCGCGAAGCCGTTGCGGCGAATCCCGCTCGGGGTCGCGCGTGATCTCGAGCAGCCTATACCGATTCGCAGGCAAGTGGCGCTGCAGGTAGAGGAACTTGCCTGCGATCGCCGTGCACGTGCCTTGCGTCGAATCAGTCGACGAGAAGAAGCTGATGAGGACCACCCTCCCGCGCATCGCAGCGATCGGCGTAATCGCTCCGCGCTCGTCGATGAGCGTCACGTTTGGGATGAGCGGTGGGGCCGGTACCTTCGCGGTGTGCACCGCTCCGGTCATTGCGGCTGCGACCATGAATGCTGCGATCACCTCAAAACGGCTTCACGACGACGGGAACATCGATCCAGCCGGCGTGCGCGAAGTGCAGACCGATCGTAAACGTGTCGCCGACACGCAGGTCGCGCTTCAAACCGATGAGCATGATGTGGTAGCCGCCGGACTTCAGCACGACGGACTGGCCGGCTGGTATCGCGAGCGAGGGGACGTGACGCATCGCGTCGCCGCCGTCGACTTGATACGTCTCGTGCACCTCTGTTGCATCGGCGACGTCCGAACGAGCGGCATCGAGCGCGTCGTCTGAGCGTCCGGCGTTGACGATCGTGAGAAACACGGCACCCATGTCGTTGGCGGGGCGCGAGTAGGCGCCGTTCACGCTGATCTGACCGGAGCTAGACGGCGCTGCCGCAAGAACGGCGATAGTGACAAGTGCGGAGACGGCCATGGAGGCCGCTCGAAGAGCAAAGCGCTTCATTGGTATAGCTTCCTTAGGTGAGCTGCAATCGTCGCGGGAGGCGTGTGCCAATCGTCGATCGTCCGCACGACGCCCGTCTTGTCTATCATATATATGTAGGAACTGTGCGCGAGGAGGTAGCCGGCGGCGCTTCCTTGGTTGGGCAGCCGCGTGAACCACACGTGATAGCCCTTGTAGATCGGTCCTAGCGTGGTGCTCGCCCCGTCGAGGCCCATGAAGTACGGATCGAAGAGCGAGACGTAGTTGCGCAACGTCGTCGGTGTGTCGCGCGAAGGATCGTCGGTGATGAACGCGACTTTGATGTCGCGGTCGGCGGTCGGTCCAACGTGGCGCAATGCGCTTGCGATCGCCGCGAGCGTCGTCGGGCAGATATCGGGGCAGTGCGTGTAACCGAAGTAGAGCACCGTGACGTGCCCGCGTTGACCGGAGAGCGAGAACGCATGCCCAGATTGGTCGGTGAGCGTGAAATCCGGCGCGACGTTGTTGATGAGCGCGCTGATCGCCGCTGCGGCGGCGAAGATTCCAGTGAGCATCTTATGCAGGCCGCGCCGTTCGGACGTGTTCCATGTAGAAGGCAAGTCCGTCGGCAGCCGCCTTGCCGTCGTAGCGCTCGACAACGCGAAGCGCGAGATCGATTCCCGACGTCAGTCCACCGGCGCAACACGTTTGCTCGTTTTCGACAAACCGCGGTCCGCGAACGAGGTGTACCTTCGGGAACTCTTTTTCGAACTTGTCGTAGTACTCGTGATGTGTCGTCGCGTACTCTCCGTCGAGAAGCCCGGTCCGCGCGAGGATGAACGCGCCCGTGCAGACCGACATGACGACGTCCGCACCCGGACCGACTTTGCGGATCCACGTGAGCGCTTCCGGCGGTGCCTTCTGCGCGCCGATGACGACGACGTTCGGTTGCGGCGCCGTTTCGAATGTGTACTCCGGCACGATCTTGAGCCCGTTCGTCGCGGTCACGACGTCGAGCGTCTTCGAGACGACGTGCGTATCGTAGCCCGCGTCTTGGAACGTCTCCCATGGGCCGGCGAAATCGATGACGGTCGCCAAATCCGAGATCAAGACGGCGACTTGGACATTTCCGCTGGCGGGTTTCTTGATCGGTTTGCCGAGGAGAGGTAGCGTCTTATCAGCGGCGCCCATGCTCAAGCCCGCGACACCGACAACACCTGCCGCTGCGATCAGCTCGGATCGTTTCATGGTGGATCACCTCGAGCAATAGTATCGCACGAAGGCTACTTTCATTCTTGAATGTGGTTTGCAAACTAACGGCGATAAGGCTTGGCCTAAGGCATAACTAGGGAACTTCTCGCATCGGATGAAAAAGAAGAACCGTATCGCCAGGAGTTACCCGCATGCGATGATCCGGCTGGCGACGGTGAGCGGCGGTCGGGGGCGCGGGTTCTCAAAACGCCTGCCGTCATGACAAGTGGGCGGTTCCGCGGTATCGAGCGCGGGCGTCCCCCAATGATTCGGAAAGAAGATCAAAAAGTGGACGAACGGATCTGCGTGCTGCGCGACGGCCAACCGAAACGCGCGTATGCCACCGCACAAGAGGCGATGCGGCAAATCGGCTACGGATATCGATTCGAGCCGTATGCGTGCCCGGAGCACGGTTGGCACATCGGAACACGGCGGCGCGCTAACGTCTGGCGCTTGTTGGCGGTCGCGTGCAACAAGATCAGCCACGTGTTGGCGATACTTGACTCACCGAAAGGTGATGCCGCGTCTAAACTCGAGATCATCCGTCGCATCGTATCGGCGCGCGACGCCTATTTCGATGACCCGGAGCATTTAGGCAAGCACACGTCGTGGCCGCGGTCGGCGGTGGATGACGTGGCCTCCTAAGCAGATCGCCTCGTCGCTAAGGGCGATCAGCTGATGACGCGGGCAGCCCGGCAACCGATATTGGAATCACGATCGAGTTATTCGCGGCGTCGCCGAGAACCATCGAGCAGCTGCCGCTCGCGATGGGCGACACACGCAGCGCGGCACTGCGACGGCTCACGTCGACCGCTCTCACGCTGACGATGTGCGCGCAGGTCCCCGACTCATGCACGGCGCCGATACCCGTGGCGTCGTAGAGCGAGACGTACCGATCGTATTGCGAGCCAAGCCCGGCAAAGCTGAGAGAATCGGGCGCATAATCGATCGGTCGCGGTGCCGTGAGCGCGACCGGTGCCGGCGAAGGCGCGGGCGGCTTCACGCTCGCCGCTTGCCAAACGCTGCCGTTCTTGAAGTGCACCGACGCGACGCTGCAATCGAGGTTCACGTGTGAGAGGAGCGGCGAGAACATCATGTGTCCGCTGCCCTCGCGATATTGATGGGTGATCTCGATACCGGGCGTGAACGTGCCGACGTCGCGGATCATGCCACCTTCGCTGCCGGCCGTGATCTTGAAATTGATGAGATCGGCGGTCAGCGTGCTATCGTTGGTGAACTTCAAATAGACGCCCGACGATACGCCGGCGACGTCGTTGCCCGAATAGAGCAGCTTGCATTCGTCGATCTCGACCGGCGGGCCGGTTGCTCCGGTCGGGGTGACCGGTACGGCGATGGTCGGATCGGCGCTGCTGCATAGCGGCGAGCCGATGAACAACGTCGCCGCGATGGCGCCAGCAAACAGGAAGGGTCGTCGTACGCGGGTCATGGTCGCGCTCCTCATCGACATCCCACCAGTGTCGCTTACTAGTCGATGAACGTTGGCTGGCGGCGGTCGGTTCCAGGAAACCGCTCACATAAGATTCCATTTTTCATATGATGAGTGGGTTGCGCCACTGGCGCTCGGGTACGAGGGGGTTAAGGAGCGCAGCTTGGCTTTTCATGGAGGTATTTCGAGATGCGAATAAGCCTCGCAGTCATCGCGGTGCTGGCGTTAAGTCTGGCCGCCGCACGCCCGCTGGCGGCTGACGTGACCGGTATGTCGTCCAACGGCAATGTCGTCGTGCAGCTCGATCAGCAGTCGAATTCCGGACAGACCGGGACTGCCACGCTCACGTCGACGATCGACAACAAGACGCAAGTGGTCATCCAACTCAAAGGCGAGCCGCCAAGCGCCGTCGAGCCGGCGCATGTCCACACGGGCACGTGCAAGAAGCTCAATCCGAAGCCGGCGTATCCGCTCACGAACGTAAACGGCGGAACGTCGACGACGACGGTCAACGCGACGTTGGCGTCGTTGCAGACCGGACACTTCTCGGTGAACGTGCACCAGTCGGCGCAGAACATCGGCACGTACGTCGCTTGTGGAACGATCCCAGCGGGTGCACAGCCGGCCCCTGCGGGCGGCACGTCTCCGACGCCGGCGCCAATGTCGACGTATAGGCCACACTCTATGTAGTAGGCCGAGCGAAGCTCGGCTGCCGACCTTCGGTCGGCCTACTACATTTGCGAACTGCAAGGCCGCGGCGGTCGACCATAAAGGTCGACCACTCCATCCTTTTCGACGAATGCTATCGCGTATATAAGGAAGGTTCTTAGTTCGGGGGTTGGGCGGCGCGCTGCGCCTCGGCCTCAGGATCGCGGACCCAATCGTCGGACGCGTTCCATGCGAGGAACGACGCCGTGTCGTTCACTCGCGGGAAAGGCTCGTTCGGAATCGGCACACCGAGGAAGTCGCACAGCGGCTCCCAGCCTTCCTTAACTCTGTAGACGAGAAGGCGAGAAGGCTCAACGCTCTTGCGGACGTCTTCGTTATGGCGTTCGAAGACGTCGATCGCATGTTTCTTGTCGGTGAATCGCCCGCCGAACGTCTCCTCGAGGACGATCTTCCGCGTCATCGCGCGATGTTTGCGTTGCCAATCTGGGGCGTCCGGCGGTACCTGCGACGTGATGCGGCCGAAGATCGTGTCGGAAACGCTCTTATACCAGCCTTCACCATCGCGAACCGACAGCACGACTTTCGCCTGCGGAAAATGCGCGACGAGCTCGCGCCAGTAGTGGACGGCGGGCCAGTCGACGATCGAACGGTAGCCTTCGAAGAGACTGAAGTCGACGGATCCGCCATGGCACGTCCTATACCAGGCCACCGCGTGCTCGGGCTTTTCGATGACCTCGACCATGTGATAGCACGGCCCGAAGCCCAATGTATCGAGCGCGGTTTTCAACGAAAGCGTGCCGGTGCGTCCAAAACCTGCACCGATGACTTGTACGTCCACGTCGCCGCTGTGCTATGACACGTCGGCAGTGTTTGCCTTCGGTGGAACCCCCTACGGGCGAGCGGGCGCAGGCTCGAAAATTGTATCTCGAGCCGACTCCGGGTAGATACGTCGTGCATAGGCTACCCTGGAGGTCTCCCATGAAGCGATCCACCATTGCAATAGTGCTCCTGGCTCTCGCATTCGTCGCGGCGCCACGGCTTGAATCGTTGGCGGCACCGACGTCGTCGTCATCGGCATCGGCGCAGCAGGCAGCGAACACCCTTATCGTGCCCTTGGCAGCGCAAAACGGTTCGAATCAGACCGGATCAGCGACGCTGACGGCAGCCGGACAAAAGACGAACGTCGTCATCGCGCTCAACGGCGCGACACCTGATGCGGTCGAGCCCGCGCACGTCCATCAAGGCACCTGCGCGAAGCTCAATCCGAAGCCCGCGTACCCGCTAAGTTCCGTGACCGGCGGCTCTTCGACGACGACGCTCAACGTGCCGCTGAGCTCGCTCGAGACGGGTGGATTCGCGATCAACGTCCATGAGTCGATGACGAATATTTCGAAGTACGTGGCGTGCGGCAATATCCCCGCAGCGACGAACGGCTCGACGACGACGACGACGACGACATCGCAGCCGACGGCACCTGCGACGACGATGCCCACGTCGCCTCCAAAGTAAGGAGCAGCCCGCACCAAGCAGTACGGCCGGTTGTCCGAAGCAGCCGGCCGTACTCATGCTTTACGGCGCGATAGTCTGGCGTGATTCGCTTCGAACGGAGGCATCGACACATGCAGATCGAGCCGACATGGCGACCGTTCACCGGTCCCGCCGACACTCCAAGATCGCAGCTCCCGGATTCGGCATTCGCATTTCCGGCCGAGCGGTCTGAACCGTTGACAGATGCTGCGCACGTGCGCAGCGCGATAGCACGTTTTGGTCAGGTCCACGGTGTTACCGAAGCCGAACGCGACGTCGCATTCAAGAACATCGAAAAGGCAGCGGCCTATTACGACGTCGTCGTGCATGAAAAAGATCGGCACGACATCTAGACTAGACGTGTCGCGGCCCCGGTGACCTTCGTCACAAACGGGTCGGCGGATCTCAAATCACCGTACGGGTGAAGTCTCTTCAGCCAAAACTTCAGCATTTGTTCCGATAAAAGTATCAACGGGGGCTAATTCGACCAAAGAAGCGGTGAAACGCCGGTGTCACTGATTCAAAGCAACCGCGAAACTGGAATCCTCTCGTACCCCGCGAGTCCAAGCAATCGCGCCGAGACCGAGGACGCGCAGACACGAGGCCGACGGCTTCGTCGTCAACATGCGCTCGTCGAATTCGCAAAGTCTTCGGTAGCCGGCATGAGCCGCAACGAAGTGTTTCGAGCGGCGACAAGGCTCCTGTACGACGGACTCCCGATTGACATCTGCATCGCGTTCGAGGTGGATGCGAGCGGCAGCGAATTGCGCGGTTGTGCCAGCGCGGGCTGGAAGGGCGACTGTCGTTCGTTACGTGTTGATCCGTCCGGCGATTCCTTCGCAGCGCGAGCGCTTCGCGCGCAGATGCCGATCGCTCTCGACGACTTCGAAGTCGCTGCCGGCGCGCAGTCGACTGATGAATCGCTGAGCCTTCCTGGTGTGATCACCGCGATCGGTCTGCCGATCCGGGCCGGCGACATTTCTTACGGGGCCATTATCGGTTATTCGCGGACTGCGCGTCCATTCGACCAAGACATTCAATTCATCGAAGCGATCGCCGGCGTGATCTCAGTCGCTGCCGACCGCGATCGTGCGCAACGGCTCGCCGATTCAGCCGCCTTGCGCGTGGCCGACGTCCTCAACTCCGTCGTCGAACACTTCGTCCACGTCGATCGCCAGTGGAACATCACGTTCGTCAACGCCAGCGCGGCTGAACTCTTCTCAGTCAAGCCCGTCGCCATGATCGGCAAGCCGGTCGCTGAATGGTTCCCCTCGTTCCTAGAGCCGGAAAGGCGCCGCTATTACGAGGCGGCCATGCTTGAGGGAACACCTGGCGCGTTCGATTTTCGTTCATCGCTCAACAAACGATGGTACGAAGCGCGCGTCCGGCCCACGTCGGAAGGTATCGGCGTCTTCTATTTAGACATCACGGCGCGACGCGATGCTGAAGAGGCGCGTCTCCGACAGGAGCTTCGGACGCGGGTCCTCATCGACAATGTTCCTGCGATCACGTGGCGGACCGACGCCGACCTCACCTTCATCTCGTCGGTCGGAGGCGGGCTTCGCGAACTCGGACTCGAGGCCGACGCACTTGCCGGCAAGAGGCTGCGCAACATGTTTGCGGACGGCGCGACCCTCCGCGCGCACGAACGCGCGCTCGGCGGCGAGGCGACGGATTACCAAGACTCGTTCGGCGGCCGCACCTACATCAGTCACGTCGAACCATTGCGCGAAAATGACGCGATTGTCGGCGTCGCGGGTCTCGCTATCGACGTCACCGAGCAGCTTCGCGCCGAGCATCGGCTCGAAGACGCGCAGGTGCTTGCGCAGTTCGGAGCGTGGAGCTTCGATATAGCCAGCGGTGAACGCACGTTCAGCGACGAGCTGCTGCGTATTTTTGGCCGCCCCATCGAGAACATGCCGGCGACTCCTCAAGATTTCTCGAAGCTCGTCCACGCCGATGATGCTCAGCGCGTGCGGCAGGTCATCCGCCATGCCGCGTTGTCCGGCAGACCTTGGAAGGTCGACCACCGCATCGTCTGCGGCGACGGATCGATCCGGCACGTCGAGAATGTCGGCCGTTGCGTTCTCGATGACGGTAGGCTCGTGCGGTCGTACGGCAGCGTTCTCGACATTACCGAACGCAAGCTCGCGGAAAACGAACTCGTCCGCCTCGCGACCTTCGATGTGCTCACCGACCTGCCGAACCGCACGCAGTTGACGGCTCGGATCGCCCGCGCCCTCGGCGAAGCCGATGAAAACGGCAAGCTCGTCGCCGTCTGCTGTATCGACGTCGACCGCTTCAAGACGGTCAATCACACGCTCGGCCACGAGGCCGGCGACGTGTTGCTGAAAGCGGTCGGCGAGCGCCTCTCATCTGTATGTCGAACCGGCGACGTCGTCGGACGTCTCGGATCCGACGAATTCGTCATCGTGTTTACCGGAATCGCTTCGGAGGACGAGTCCGGCGAGCTGGGCGAGAACGTGCGGTCGGCGTTCGCAACGCCCTTCGATGTCCTCGGTCGCGACATGTTCGTGACGCTTAGCGCAGGACTGAGCTTCTATCCGAAAGACGGCGCCGATGCGGACATGCTGCTGCGAAGCGCCGACACGGCGCTGGAAGAGGCCAAAGCCGCCGGCGGCGACCAGACCGAAGTCTTTCGGCCAGAGATGGGCGCGTCGGACGGAGCCACGCTCGACCTGCGCAACGGTCTCTACCGCGCCCTTCAACGCAACGAGTTCCTCATCTATTATCAGCCGATCACGGAGTGTGCAAGCCGGCGCCTCATCGGCTTTGAAGCGCTTCTTCGTTGGCAGCATCCGTTGCGCGGGCTCGTACCGCCGAACGACTTCATACCGCTTGCCGAGCAAACAGGTCTCATCATACCGATAGGGGAGTGGGTTCTCCGACAGGCGTGCGCGCACGCGCGGAAATGGCGGGGCGACGGTTCGAGGCGCTATACCGTATCGGTCAATCTATCGGCACGGCAGTTCACCGACAAGAACCTCCTCAACATCGTCTCAGGCGCACTAAGCGAGTGCGATCTCGATCCAGCGGACCTATGTCTCGAAGTGACGGAGAGCGCGGTTATCCGAGATCTGCAAAACGGTGCGGCGATACTTCGTTCGCTTGGCGACCTGGGCGTCACCGTCGCGATCGACGATTTCGGAACGGGCTATAGCTCCCTCAACTACTTGCGATCCTTCGCGTTCGACACGCTGAAGATCGACCGGTCATTCGTGCAAGGGTTGCCCCGAAGCGGAGCGGACGCGACGATCGCGCGGGCGATACTCGCGCTCGGTCACGCGCTCGGCGTCAAAGTGACGGCGGAGGGCGTTGAGACCGAGGAGCAAGCCTCGTTCTTGGGCTCCGAAGGATGCGACTCGCTCCAAGGGTACCTCTTGAGCAAGCCAGTTCCCGAGTATCAGGTCAGCGAGCTAATCGCTCGACATCGCTAATTCACGCCCGGTTTATGGGTGGCGCCAAGCTGCGCTGATAGATCGCGACGTCGACGTAGCGATCGAATTTGTAGCCAACCCTGGTGAGCAGGCCGGCTTCTTTGAAGCCGAGCGACCTATGAAGTGCGATGCTCGCGGGGTTCGGCAGCGAGATGAATCCGACGGCCTCTCTGAAGCCTTTGCTCGCTGCTGAAACCATCAGCGCCGTGTAGAGAAGGTTGCCGTAACCGTGGCCGGTCTCGGCGGGGTCGACATAGACCGTCGACTCGACCGTGTGTCCATATGCCGGCCGGCTCCGAAAGCTTCCATAGTATGCGTAGCCCGCGATGCGGCCATCGATGTCGCCGACAAGCCAGTCGTGGTGCTCGAGCTTCTCGCGCACGCGTTCGGCGATCGTCTCGGCTGCGACCGGCGCGGTCTCGAATGTCGACGTCGTATTGGCGACGTAGTAGTTGTAGATCGCGGCGATCATCGCGGCATCGCGTTCGATCGCGCGCCGGATGATCATCGTCGCAACGACCTTTTCGATTGAATCCGCTCTAGCGGCCGAAGCGGCCGACGAGCACCGCCTTGGCGAGCACGTGATCTTTGATCGCGTCGTCGAGCTGCGGTCCGTCGAAGTCGCCTTTCGGCGTGAAGTCGAGCGCGTAGAGCGTGAAGACGTAGTGATGCGGCGTGTCGCCCGGCGGAGGACACGGGCCGGTGAACTTATCATCACCTCTACCGTTCGCGCCTTCGGTGCCCGCGTGTTGCACGCCGACCGCGAGCGACGTGACGTCCGCGGGCACATCGTAGAGCACCCAGTGCCAGAAGCCGGCTCCGCCACGCGCATCGGGATCGAACACCGTGAGCGCGAACGATTGCGTCTTCACCGGAGCGCCCGACCAGCTCAGCTGCGGCGAGATGCTTTTCCCGTCGCAGGAGTAGACCTGTGGTATCGTCGCGCCGTCCTTGAAGGCATCGCTCTTGAGCGTCAGTGTCGTGCTCGCGCTTGACTGCGACACCGCGAACGCGACGAGGAGCAGTGCGGCAGCCGCTAAGATCAGCATAGATTTCATGTCGTATTCCTCGCAGCCGACCTTCGACGGTGTGGACAGCATTCCCAGGCCGCCTTACGGGGCGAGGTGAACGCATCTCGCCGGAGGTTCGTGTAGCCAATGCGTGTCGGAGTGACGGGAGCATCGGGATTCATCGGGCGCGCGCTCGTCGCGGCGCTGCTTGCTCGCGGCGATATCCCGATCGCGTTCACGCGCAAGGCTGAAAACCCAAACGTCGCGGCCTCAAAAGGCATCGAAACGCGTAAGTTCGATGTAAACGATCCCGCCGCGGATCCGAAAGCACTCGAAGGGCTCGACGCGATCGTCAACCTGGCGGGTGAAACGGTCGATGGGCGTTGGACCGCGGCGAAGAAGCGTGCGATCTACGACTCGCGCGCCAAGGGTTCGCACAACCTCGTTGCGGCGCTTGCCAAGATCGACCAGCGTCCTCGCGTGCTGGTTTCGGCGTCCGCAACCGGCTACTACGGCGATCGATGCGACGAAGTGCTCGACGATTCGAGCGGTCCCGGCAACGACTTTCTAGCACATGTGTGCATCGATTGGGAACGCGAAGTCCGGGCGGCCGAGGCGCTTGGAATGCGGACCGTCAGCTTGCGCACGGGAATCGTGCTCGGCAAGGCCGGCGCGATGGCAAAGCTGCGGCCGATATTTCTGCTCGGCGCGGGCGGTCCGATCGGCAGCGGACGTCAGTGGATGCCTTGGATCCACATCGACGATCTCGTCTCGATGTATCTTATGGCGCTCGATCGTGCTGATGTCTCGGGTGCGATCGCCGCGGCCGCTCCCGACTACGCTTCGAACGGGCGGGTTATGGCCGCACTCGCGGGAGCGTTGAACAGGCCCTCGTTCGCCGTCGCGCCCGCGTTCGCGATGCGACTCGCGCTCGGCGAATTCGCCGAGTCGGTCCTCGGCGGTCAGTTGCTATTGCCGCGCCGTGCCGCTGACCTCGGCTTCGCCTGGCGACATCCCACGCTCGAAACCGCGATGGCCGACGCGGTCGGCGCCGGTTCAAACCATAAAGCGGCACTTCAAGTGTTCGAATCCGAACAACGCATCGCGGCGCCTGTGGAAGAAGTTTTTGCGTTCTTCAGCGAAACCCGCAACCTCGAACGCCTGACGCCGCCGGAATTGAAATGGAAGATCCGCAGCGAAGCGTCGACGATGCGCCTTGGCACAGCAGTCGACTATTCACTGCGGGTTCACGGCGTGCCGATCGGTTGGCGATCGCTGGCGGTCGAATGGTCGCCGCCGAACGGATTCACGGATGTGCAGGTGCGGGGCCCCTATCTATGGTGGAAGCACACGCATCGATTTGAAAGGGAAGGAAGCGGAACGCTCGTGCGGGATCTGGTCGAGTACGAGCTACCCTTGGCGCCGCTCGGTGAAATCGGGCGGGGCCTCGTGCGCCGCGACATCGAATCGGCGTTTGCGTTCCGACGTCGCGCGCTTGGAGATATCTTTCCTGGTTAGGCGCCGATACGGACGCCCCAGCCTTCAAATCCACCGATCGTGTTGTTCGCCACGATCACGGTCGGGTGGGTCCCCAGCGAGAGCAATTGCATGGTCATGATTTTTTTCGTCCTCCGTCTTAGTATATCGCGAATCGCTCGATATGTTTCAGGCGCGCTCTCGACTTTCGGCACTCGACGAAATCTCTGCGCCACGACATTTATCGCAGCTTCGCTTGCCTTTGTGACCGCGCTTACCTCAGCGTGTTCGTCGTCGGGCGGGGGTTCTAGCACGCCGTCTGCCGACAAAGTCATCATCATCGGCGGCGATTTCGCGACAAGCGGCGCCGATACGACCGCCGGAGTACCCACCGAAGATGGCGCATTGCTCGCGATCGAGCAAGAAGCGAAAAAAGGATTGCCCGGCGGCTACACGCTGCGCGCGCAAATGCTTGACGATACGGTCAACGGCGTGCACAACGACGGCCAAGGTGTGCGCAACGTCCAAGCGCTGATACAAGATCCACGCGTGCTCGCGATCGTCGGCCCGCAGAACTCGAGTGTCGCGCGCGCCGAGATACCGGTGGCGAATGCGGCGAAGATCGCCCTCGTGTCGCCGACGACGACATCGGTCGGACTGACCGATGATGCATCAGGTGCCCTGGCGTTGCGCCGCACAAATCCAAATTACCGCACGTTCTTCAGAACGGTTTTACGCGACGATCTGCAAGGCTCGGCGGATGCGGATTATGCTTACAACGCCTTACATGCCCGCCGAGTCTACGTCATCGACGATAACGAATCGTACGGACTCGGGATCGCCGATGTCTTTGCGAGTGCTTTCGCGCATGACGGCGGCACGATCTTAGACCGTTCGCACTTGACGGCCGGCCAACAAGATTTCGATCCCCTGCTCACGCGCGTCAGCGGAACGCACCCGGATCTCATCTATTTCGGCGGGGTTGTCGCTAGCGGTGCTGGACAGCTGCGCCGTCAGATGGTGCAGCTCGGCATGACCGCGACGTTTATGGGCGGCGATGGAATAAAGGAAGACGGTTTTATTCTCGCGGCCGGCAAGACCGCCGATGGGATCTATTGCTCCGACGGAGCGCCAAACCTCAACGCGCTTCCCGAGGCAGCGCAATTCTTGAAAGACTACTCGGCGCGATTTCCAGGTCAACTCCTTGGCACGTACTCGGCGAACTCATACGCGGCAGCTGAGGTCGTCGTCGACTCGATCCGCACGCTCATGGAGTCGAATGGCGGCGTGCCACCAACGCGCCAGCAGGTCGTCGACCAGATAGCGCGTTCGACGACGTCGGATACGCCGCTCGGCTCGATCTCGTTCACGCCGCAGGGCGATGTGACGACGCCGGTCGTCAGCTTCTGGACGGTCAAGAACGGGAAGTACGTCTTCATCTCGCAACAGCGCAAGGTGCTGCATTGACGGCTGAGGAGCTGACCTCGGCCCTAGCGGGTACCGACGCTGAAGCGACGATGACTTCGCTGGGCTTCACGACCGAGTTCGTCGCGAAGAACGTGATGTCGGTCGATGGACCGATCACCGTTTCGCAAGTCGCGATGCTCTGGATGGGCATGCCGAACAAACACGATCGAAAACGAACGCGCCAACTCCTCGACGCGCTCACAACCGCCGGCCTTCTGGCGAACACCTCCGAAGACACGTATTTAAGGAAATAATCGCTTCGACGATATAGGAGCGGTCGAGATTTATCTCGACCGCCGCGGCCTCGCCAATAGTTGTGTAGCGGTCGAGCTTCAGCTCGACCGCCGCGGTCTAGGCTCTGTCGTTGCCGAGTAATCGCTCGATGTTTGCCAGCCGTGAGTCGATAGACCCGAGCAATGTGCTGTCCGATGATCCGTGCACCACGCCGTTGCCGAGTCCATCGAGCGCTGACCCAACTCCATGTGCGAATTCTGAAAGCGCCTCGATCTCATCAGGTGCATAGCCTTCGCCGTTCGCGCGCTCGCCGCATAACAGCACGCCCACCAGCTGCCCTCGCGCGACCATTGGGACCGCGAGATCACCACGCATCGCACTCGCGTAGTGGTGCGGATCGAAAGGCTTGTGCCGCACCTTGAGTGCGAGAATCGCAGGGTCGTTCTCATTCACCTCGATCGGCACGTCGCCGAACCCGCGAGCTGCCTTGTACGAACCGTTGTCGCGGACGAATAGCACGGCGTTACGCGCATCGGTGTGCGAGCGGATCTTGTCGACGGCTTGGTCGAGCAACATCTCACGCTCGGTGACGAACGCCGCCTCATGAGAGAAGTCGCGGAGCGCTCGTTCATCATCGTAGCGCTTGCGGAAGAATATCGCGTCGACGAACGTGTCGACGCGCTTTTGGATATAGCTGAGCGAGACGCCGAGCACGAGCGCAAGCGCTGCATTCGCGATCAGTCCCGTCGCGTGGCTGGCGCCCGCGAACATAAGGCCGAGCACCCATTCGAGGAGCGCGAAGGCCGCCACGACGATGAGCGATACGATGCCGAAAACGAGTGTTCGGCTTAGCAGGAAACCTGAGTCGAGCACGCGTCGCTTGACAAGCGCGTACGTCACGGCAAAGGCGCCGAGCAAGAGGATGCCCTGGGAGTAGATGAAAGCAGCGACATTTTCGTACCATGTCTGAGCCGAGAATTGAAGCATCTGCGCGGCCAGGCTCAAAGCGATCGCTGCCGGGATCGGCAATAGGAGCCATGCGGCTCGAGATCTATCGAGCTTCGATGCGCTCGCGATGGCAACGATCAAGGTGAGGACGACGAAAGCCATCGACGCGATCGCGAAGATGTACATATTAGGGTTGTTCCAAGTGAACACCGACGGGTCAACGCGAAGCGTAACAAAACCGACGTCGCCGATGAAAAGTGCGGCGACTATTCCGGTCAATGCGGCGTAGCAAAGCCACTCGAGAGCGGCACGCCAGGTGGACCGCGTGCCCATACGACCTGAGAGCCAAACGATGAGTCCCACGGAAACGAAGCAGAGCAGCCACGTCGCTGTCCACAAAACGAGATCGGCAGCCGCGTTCGGGAACGTGAAGTCGGGATTGGGATTCGTCCCCACACCGATGGACGTGAGCGCCACTGCCAAGACGCCGCCTTCGAGCGACCACGATTTTCTCGTCGCTATGAGCAGGACGCAACCAAGACACCAAAGCGCTGTTAACGGCGGTAGGACTCCGCTCACTGTTTTTAGGGCGGACCCACCATCGTAAGCGGTGCTCGCGGTCAGCGTTGTCGTAAAACGCCGCCCATTGCGAATGATAACCATCGTCAGCGGCTCGACCGGCGATGGCTGGGCGAGCAAGAAGATGCGGGTCGCAAAAGGTTGGTCGCGAAAATCGATCAGGTCACCCTCGCGGATCCCCGCCTTGTCGGTGGCACCGCCGGGCCGTATCTGCTGGAACATCTCGGTGTAAGGTGCGACCGGAGCATACCCTGAGTCGTAGAACCCGTACCACGGCTTTCCACCCAACCCGAAATCGTCTACGACTACGCCGACAGCAACGATCGCCAGCAGCGCGCACAAGCTGAAGAGCGACCATTTCCAACGCACGCTTTGCGGCGGGCTCTGAGAGCCCGCTCGTC
>DASQJC010000160.1:0-2471 GCA_035631255.1 Candidatus Eremiobacteraceae bacterium
TGGTTGTAGTTCTCGCCGGTCGGCAGCTTGACTTTGAGCCATTCCGGCTTGCGCGCGATCACGATGCGACCTGTTCGACGAACGTCACCGCGTAGGCTTTTTCGAGCGCCGCGCGCATGTGGGGCTTGATATCCTCGAGGGATACGTCCCGGCCGGCTTCGCGCGAAACAGATGTCGTCTCGACGTCGGGCATGCCGCACGGATTGATGAGACGGTAGTAGTTGAGATCGGTGCACACCTCAAGTGCGAAGCCGTGAAGCGTGACGCCCGAGCGGACCGCTGCACCGATCGACGCGATCTTCGCGCCCCGGACGAACACGCCGGCGTGATCTTTACGCTGCTCCCCGGCGACGCCGAACACGCCAATCGCCTCGATGATCGCCGCTTCCATCTTTCGCACAAAGCCTTGCACTTCGCGCAAGCGCCCGAGCTTGAAAATAGGATAACCGACGAGTTGGCCGGGACCGTGATATGTCAGATCTCCGCCGCGCTCGACTTCGAAATAGTCGACACCGCGTCGCGCGAGCTCATCGCGCGAGACGAGCAGATTATGGTTCTTACCAGACTTGCCCATTGTGATGACTGGATCGTGTTCGCAGAAGAAGAACGTGTCGGGCCGTTCGTCGCGCACGCGCTCGCCATGCGCGCGGCGCTGGATGTCGAGTGCGGGACCGTATCTTATGCGTCCGAGATCTTCGAGGATTGCGTTCATCGCTATTTCTTCGCCGAGCTTCGCTCGGCATACCACATTTTACTGGCGAGGCCGCGGCGGTCCACCATAAAGGTCGACCGCTCCATCCAATATCATCACTTCGCCGGGGTGTTGACCATATGGATAGCGCGGCCGTGGAGCAGCTCTGCCGCTTCCATGATCGACTCGGCGAACGTCGGATGCGGATGCACGGAGAGCCCGATATCCTCGACGGTAGCACCCATCTCGATCGCGATGACCGCCTCTGCGATCATCGACTCGGCCATCGGCGACACGATGTGGACGCCGAGGACCAGATCGGTCTTCTTATCGCCGATGATCTTCACCATACCCTCGGAGATGCCGACGGTGCGGGCGCGCCCCAAAGCGGCGAGACGGAACTTGCCGACGCTGATGTCGTAGCCTGCGGCTTTCGCCTGCTCTTCCGAAAGTCCGACCGTCGCAACTTCCGGGTCGGTGTAGACGCAATTCGGCATCGCCATCGGATCGTACGCGCTCTTCATGCCGGCGATGACTTCGGCGGCGACGACGCCCTCCTTCATCGCTTTGTGCGCGAGCTGCGGAGCGCCGGTGCAGTCGCCGATCGCGTAGACGCTAGCGACGTTCGTCCGTCGCTGTTCGTCGACTTTGATGAAGCCACGATCCATGGCGATGCCGAGCTTGTCGGCGCCTTGCGGCGTTCTCGGGCGGCGGCCGACGGCGACGAGCATCTTTTCCGCCTCTTGCATGACGTTCACTTCGCCCTGCAGCTTCGCGACGATGCCGTTCGAGCGCACGTCGACGCTTGCACATTTCGTCTTGAGGTGGACGGTGATGCCCTGCTTCTTCAGGATCCGTAGCAAGAGCGTCGAGATTTCGAGATCGGTATCGCCCAAAGCACGGTCGAGCATCTCGACGACCGTCACTTCGGCGCCGAGCCGGCGATAGATCGTCGCGAATTCCAAACCGATCACACCTGCGCCGAGGATGACGATGCTCTTCGGCACTTCGGCCATCGCGATCGCGTCGTCGGAATTCAATACGGTCTTGCTGTTGCGGTCGAAGCCCGGCAGCGCGACAGGTTCCGATCCCGTCGCGATGACGAGGTTGTCGCAGTTGACGGTCTCTTCGCCACCGTCGGTCTTCTTGACGCGGACGGTGTTCTTGTCGACGACCGTCGCCTCGCCGAACATCGACTCGACTTTGTTCGCCTTGAACAGCGTGCCGATGCCGCCGACGAGGTCGTCGATCATCTTCGACTTCCACTTGTTGAGCGCCGGCAGATCGAGTTTCGGCTCGCCGAAGGTGACGCCCATCTCCTTGAGGTCGTGGGCGGCCGTGATCACCTCGCCGACGTGCAGGAGCGCCTTGCTCGGCATGCAGCCGACGTTGAGGCACACGCCGCCGAGGCGATAACGCTCGACGCAGAGCACCTTCTTGCCGAGTTGGCCGAGTCTGATCGCGGCCGAATAGCCGCCAGGTCCACCGCCGATGACGATCGCGTCGTATCGTGTCGCCACGCTCTAGTTCCCCTCCATCAGCATCAGCGCGGGGCTGGCGAGATAGTCCGCGACTTCGCGCACGAAGCGCGCCGCAAGCGCGCCGTCGACGACGCGATGATCGAACGAGATCGACAAGTACATCATGTGACGGATGGCGATCTGACCGTTTCGCACGACAGGGCGTTCTTGAATGCCGTGCGTTCCGAGGATGCCGACTTCCGGATAATTGATGACCGGGAACGTGAAGAGCCCGCCGACCGAGCCGACGTTCGTGATCG
>DASQJC010000161.1:0-3150 GCA_035631255.1 Candidatus Eremiobacteraceae bacterium
GCCGTAGACGATGCCCCAGCGAATGCTCGGCAGAGTCACACGCCAGAAAGTCTGCCACGCGTTAGCGCCGAGGACGGCGGCGGCTTGCTCCTGTTCGGTGCCGATCTCCGCGAGCGTCGGCGCGACTTCGCGCACGACGAACGGCAATGAGACGAAGATCGTCGCCAGCACAAGACCCGGCAGCGCGAAGATGACGTGGATGCCGTGCGCGACCAGCCACGCCCCGACTGGGCTTGTCCGTCCATAGACGACGAAGAGCGCCAAGCCGACGACGACCGGCGAGACCGCGAACGGCAAGTCGAGCGCCGCATCGAGGACGCGCTTGAATCGGAAGTCGCTCCTTACTAGAGCGTGCGCGCAGATGATCCCGAAGATCGTGTTCGCCGGCACCGCGATCGCCGTGACAAGGACCGTCATCCAGAGCGCGTGGAGCGCATCGGGCTGCGTGATCGCCGCCCACGCCTGATGAAAACCGCCGCCGAACGCGTTGAAGAAGACGATCCCGAGCGGCAGCGCGAGCAGCAGCGCGAGATAACCGAGCGCGACCCCGCGAAGTGCGAGCCTAGCTGCCACGTGCCGCCCTCCGCTGGAACAAAGCGACGAGACCTAGCACGACGAGCGCGACCGCGAGGAGCACGACCGACAGCGCGGCCGCGCCTGCGACGTCGCCGCTTTCGATCTGCCCGTAGATGTGGACGGAAGCGACTTCGGTCTTGAACGGGATGTTGCCGCTCATGAGCACGAGCGATCCGAACTCGCCCATGGAACGCGCGAATGCGAGTGACACGCCGGAAAGGAGCGCCGGCATGAGGCTCGGCAGGATGACGCGGCGGAACGTCGTCAGCTGCGAAGCGCCGAGCGATGCTGCTGCTTCTTCGGCCTCGAGGTCGAGTTCCATGAGCACCGGCTGGACGTTGCGAACGACGAATGGCAAAGTGACGAAGAGAAGGGCGAGGCCGACGCCCGCCTGCGTGTATGCGAGGTGCACGCCGAGCGGACTGTGAGGACCGTAGAGCGCGAGAAGCGTCAAGCCTGCGACGATCGTCGGGAGCGCGAACGGCAAATCGATAAGTGCGTTGATGAGCGCTTTGCCCGGGAAATCATCGCGGACCAGAACCCACGCAAGGATGGTGCCGAAAACCGCGTTGAGCGCGCACGCCGCGAGCGAAGCGATGAACGTCAGCCGAAGCGCGGCGAGCGCTTGAGGCTGGAGGATGGCCTCGAAGAACCCGCTCGTGCCGTCGCTCGTCGCACGCCACACGACCGCTGCGAGCGGGATGAGGACGATGAGCGTTAGGTAGGCTGTCGCGATACCAGGAGCGGCGGGAAGCCCGATACCGTTGTTCGACTTGCTCCGCGTCCATCGCGCCGGCAGTGCGAGGTCAGTGGCCGCCAATTTGCGACTCGATCTTCGCAACGACGCCGCTTTGCGGGTCGAAGAACTTCTTGTTCACGGCATCCCATCCACCGATGTCGGTGATGCGGCTGAGGTGCTTGACGATCGGGAATGAGAAATTCTTAGCGGCCGAGGCGACGACCGGACGGTAACCGTACGTGCCGAAGATGGTCTGCGCGCGGTCGCTGTACAGGAAGTCGACGAACGCTTGCGCCGTTCTTATGTTCGAGCTTCCGGCAACCGTGGCGATCGGATTCTCGATGAGCATCGTATCGTCGGGGATGACGTATTCGACCGGCGAGCCGATGCGCTTCGCTTCGATCGCCTCGTTCTCGTAGGCGAGCATGACGTCGCCTTTGCCGCTGAGGAACGTCTGCATCGAATCGCGCGCGCTCTTATCTTGGACCGAGACGTGTTGGAAGAGCGACGTCAGGTACGCAACGGCTTGGTCGGGCGACTTGCCCGTCGTCAGCTGCGCCGCGTAGGCGGCCATGACGTTCCACCGGGCACCGCCCGAGGTGAACGGATTCGGCGTGATAACGTCGACGCCGGGCTTGGTGAGGTCGTCCCAGGTCCTGATGTGCTTCGGATTCCCCTGGCGGACGACGAAGACGACCACCGAGTCCGTCACGATCCCCCGATGGGCATTTTGCGCCCAGGTCGGCAGCACGAGGCCGTCTTTGACGAGGCGGCTGATGTCGGGCTCGAGGGAAAAGGCGACGACATCGGCGGGCAAACCAGCCTCGACGGCCCGGCTTTGGTCGCCGGAAGCGCCGTATGACTGGTCGAACGTCACACCAGCGCCCTGGGGAGTTTTCTGGAAGGCGCCGATGATCGCTTGGTATGCCTCGCGCGGCGTCGAGTATGCGACGAGCGTGACGTGCCCATCGGCGAACGCTGGTTCGGCGGCCGCGAAGAGAACGGTCGCCGCAAGGGCGAGTGACAGAAAGCGGCTGGTCATCGGCAAGCTCCGGGCGAGTGAGAAGCACTAATTTGCATTCAACCTACCAAATAAGTAGGAAAATGAACAGCCCCGCGCCGTGGTGCCAAGGTCCCTACTTTGCCTTAGGACCAGAACGTCTGTCCCATAGTGGTTTGACAGCGGTTTGGCCGGCCACGCACAGGGGGAAGTTCTTGTCCATAGGAATGGTAGACAAATGTCAATCATGATGAATTCGACGGCGGCCGCAGGCACGGACGAGGCAGCCAGAGCGTGCCTTTATGCAGTCGTCGACCGCTTCAACACCGATGATGCCTTTTGGGGGTCGTTCGTGCCGGCTGCCGACGCGACCGACATCGGCGAGGACGCGTTCACGGTTTCGTTCGACGGACGCGGCGTCAGGATCACCGTGCGCGGCACGCTGATGCGCGGGCTGGAAGACGGTCCGCCTATCGTGCCGCAGCTCGTCGTCGGGGCGGTTCGCCAAGGAAATCAAGGTGCGCCGAAGACATGGCACCCGATCACGTGCTCGGTCAACGACGAAGGCCGGTTCGTGACCTCGAACTTCCGCGCCGCGATCGAATCCGCGATCTCCGACTTATAAGATCTCCGACTTATAAGGTCTCCGACTTATGATAGGAGCGGTCGAGATTTATCTCGACCGCCGCGGCCTTTCAATGGTCCTCGATGCTATGTCGTATGCGTTGTGACGCGGCGTTCGTCCGTCGTGTTAGAACAATCACAGCGAGCCGCAACTGTGCGCTGGCGTGATTCCGTTGTTGTAACACAAGGGGTATTATCCCAGCACGAGGGG
>DASQJC010000162.1:0-2123 GCA_035631255.1 Candidatus Eremiobacteraceae bacterium
CACCGCGGCAAGATCGTCCGCCAAGAGACGCTGCGCGTCGATGCGCGCGATGATCGTGCCGATGACGTCGAGATGACGGACGAGCGGTTGGGCGACGTAGACGAAAAGACGCCCTTGACCTCCCGGCGGCGTCGATGGATCGCGAACGCGCAGCGCGTGCGATGACATCGTCGTGCGAGTCACGGTCGACTCGCTCAATACGAGATCGACGGCGCTGATGACGGCTCCGGGTATTTGGTTCGCACCGGCGCGCGACGGCGGTCCGAAGGCTTCGCGACCGCCGGATTCGATGTGCGCGATGTGCTGATCGTTCTCATCGAAGTAGTCGATGACGTCGATCATCGGATTCGAGCGCATGACGGAGCGCGCCGCCTGGGCGAACGGATCCGTCGAGTAGCCTCTCGTCTCGAATTCGTTCTTTAACGTCAGTATCGAACCGAGCGTCTGGTCGACTCGGACAGCCTCGCGCTGCGCGACGCGCCCGCCGAGCGACCGCGTGTCGTTCGCTGTGCGAACGGCGATCGCATCGGTGGACGTGCGGTAGAGGATCGTCGCCATGAACGCGAGGACGACGCCGACGAGGATCTGCGAAATGCGGACGCTCGCGTTGCCCATGAGGGCGACGCCGCCATCTTCTGCTTGGGGACGCGCACGAGGAAGCTCGCGTGACCTTGACATCGTGCAGTAATTTCGCTTCAGCGCACGTTTATGCTTGCCTTCTCAGCCTTGTTCGCGCGGCAGAGAATAGCACAATCGGGCCGGGCCTTAGAGGGAGCCGTGCACCCGGGCCGTCGAAAAGGGACAAGTATGGCCATTCGCGCGCAATCGAAGCCCCACCAGCCGGTGATGCTTCGCTTCGAGGACGGTGTTGCTCCCAATCGCGGCGGACCGCCGCTCGGCTCGTGGCAGGAATGGCTGCCGAACCAACCTTCGATCGAAGGAACGTTTCCTAAGCCGATCATCGCGCAAGGACTCGCCGCATATCAGCGCGGCAAGGTCCGAAGCCTCAATCTTCGTCGCGCTGACATCGTCGCGACGGTCGCCGACACCGAGACGCACACGACGACGCTGACGCGCGATACGTCGCGCCCGCCGCTCGGAATGCGTTGCAACTGCACGTGCCGCTACGGTTACGATTGCAAGCACGCGGTCGCTGCGCTTTACATGCTCCTCGAGCTTCGCGAACAACAAGATGACGGCGACGGCGGTGCGCCGCCCGCACCGAACGGTCAATTGCCTGGGACGAATGGTCACGCGAGTGCGCCTGCATCGCCGGCGGCGCAGAACGGGAACGGCGCGGCGACAACTGCGGCTAACGGGGCTACAGCGCCGTCGTCTTTGGCGGCCAAATCGCCGGCCGGATCACCTGCGTTCGTCGAATTTCTCGATCTGCTCACGCCGCATCACGAAGCGGTCGTGCCGCGCCGACGTCTGTGGATCGTCGTCGGCTACGACGAGCGGCTCGGCGTCTTCCACGCGCGTTTGTGTCTCGATGCGCCGAAGCTTCACGGTGTCGCGCGCACGCACGCAGATCTTCAGCAGCTCTATCGGACGACGCGTCAAGCGAACCTGACCGGTGAAGAGTGGGATCGTCACGACGCGGCGTTGCTCTCAGACGCATCGCTCGGCGCCGTTTTCGGCACGCCCGCCGACTACGCGCTCGCCCGCGCGACGAGCGAACAGACGCAGCGCCTCACGCACAACTTCGCGCAGCTGCTTCTGCGGCTCATCTCGCATCCGCGTTTGCGGCTCGACGATCATCTCGGCGCGCATCCCGAGACGATGCCGCCGGTACGGATCGCACTTGCGCCGCTTCGGCTGCGGCTCGGCGGCACGCGCGATGATGAGATGCACCTCGATCTCGGCGGCCGGCTCGTGCGACCGGACGCCTCGGAAATATCGTTCGAAAACGTCCGCACCGTCGACGGCACGCCTGCATGGCTTTTCGACGGCAGCACGTTCTATCTGCACGACGGCAGCTTCAGCGTCCGCGTCATCGACAAGCTGAGGTCGGCGCCGACGATGCGCTTGTCGCCGCCTGAAGTCCCGCAATTCCTCGAACGCGCGCACGGTTTGCTCGATCGCGAGACCGCGGCCGGCATGATGCTCGTGCCGGAAGACAT
>DASQJC010000163.1:0-2029 GCA_035631255.1 Candidatus Eremiobacteraceae bacterium
CATCTCGCCCAGGCGGTGGCGGATGTGGCCGATCTTGAGAAGGTACTCTTCATGCCGGTCGGCTCGCCGGCACATCGAGAGACGCACGCGTCTGCCGAAGATCGCAAAGAGATGACGCAGCTCGCGATCGCGCGCAACTCGCGCTTTGAATTCGACGACACGGCGCTCGAACAACCGGCGCCGGCGTACACGGCGGACACACTGAAGCTCTTGCGCGAAAAACGTCCTGACGACACGTTTTGCTTCATCGCCGGGATCGACTCGCTCGTGCGCAGCCGCTGGCGTCGGCTCGACGAAGTCGCTCGTTCGCTCGAGAAATTTTACGTCGCGCGCCGTGAAGGCGTCGACGTTGCCGAACTCGTGCCGATGCTTTCGGATCTCGCACCGGAATTGCGCGCGCGCTTCGAGGTCGTCGACGTTTCGCTCATGGATCTGTCGTCGACAGAGATCCGCGCGCTCGTGAAAGCGGGTCGATCGATACGCTACTTAGTACCCGACGTCGTAGCCGGGTACATCGCGGATCATTCGCTATATCGGTGACGTCGACTCAGTTCGTTCCGAAAGCGGGGAATGAGAACGTACCCGTCGCAACGGGACGCGTCGGCTTGCGGGCGGCAGCGCGCCCGACGAGACCGAGCAGCAACACGCGGACATTGCCCGCGGCTCGCACTTGGTGTTTGCCGGCGTTCAGCGCTTTCAAGAAATCGGACGGCGACGAGAAGTCTGGCATAGGGCTCATTTGACTTTTCATCCCACATTATACAAGGACGTATGACGACCCACAATTCCGAACGTGTGGGCGAACGATTGGGCGATTGCGACCCTTCGACGCTCGAGGCCGAATTCGGCACGCCGCTCCTCGTGATCGACGAAGTGTGGCTTCGCACACGTATGCGGCGCTTTCGAGCGGCGTTCGAGCGCGGCAGACGGGACGCGTCGGTCACCTATGCGGGAAAGGCGCTCCTCGTCGCGGCGATCGCGCGCCTTGCGAACGAAGAAGGCCTGTACGTCGACGTCTGCTCGCTCGGCGAGCTTGAGACCGCGCTTCGCGGCGGCGTTCCTGCGGATCGATGCATCATGCACGGCTGTTATAAGACGCGCGACGAGCTCGCTGCCGCGGTGCATCATCGCGTCCGCCACGTCGTCGTCGATCACGCAAGTGAGATCGCAGCGCTCGCCGATCTCGCGCGCGACGCATCGCACCGCGTCGATGTTCTGTTGCGTCTCAATCCATCGATCGCGGCGCACACGCACGAACTCATCCAAACCGCTGCGCCCGCGTCGAAGTTCGGATTCTCGCTCTCCGACACGCAAGCGATCGATGCCGTGCATGCGACGCTCGCTCGACCGGAATTGCATCTGTCCGGGATCCATTGCCATCTCGGTTCTCAGATCCGCGAATTGCATACGTATTCGGACGCGGTAGACGCCCTTCTCCGTTTTTCCGAAATCGCGAGTGGCCAAACAGGCGTGCGATTCGACATCATCGACGTCGGTGGCGGACTCGCCATCGGCGATGCGGACGGCAGCGCCGAGCCGACGCCTGAGGCCTGGGCGAGCGAGCTCTTCGCAGCGCTCGATCGCGGTCTCGCCGGGTCGACAATCAAACCGCCGCACCTCTACGTCGAGCCTGGACGTTCGCTCGTCGCATCGGCAGGTACGACGCTCTATCGCATCGGCGTCCGCAAGCGTTTGCCCGACGGGCGCGACGCGCTCATCGTCGACGGCGGCATGAGCGACAATCCTCGCCCTGCGCTCTACGGCGCGCGTTACGGCGTCTCGATCGCAGGCAAAGAATCGTCGACGCCGACAGGCACGTTCACCATCTTCGGCCGCCATTGCGAAACCGACCGTCTCTTCCCCGACGTCGAGCTGCCGGACCCGCACGAAGGCGACTTGCTCGCCGTCCGCGATACCGGCGCGTACACGTACGCGATGGCGAGCAACTACAATCGTTTCCCGCGGCCGGCGGTCGTGTTCGCGCGCGACGGCAAAGCGCGCCTTGCGGCGCGGCACGAAACGATCGACC
>DASQJC010000164.1:0-4061 GCA_035631255.1 Candidatus Eremiobacteraceae bacterium
GAGTTTTGGATGTTCGCCTCACGCGAGATCCAGCCGCAGGTGACGCTCATCTCGATCGGCATGCTTCTCGCCTCAGTCCTCTGCGCAGTCCGCGCGCAGCAGATCGAGTTCGAAGAGAGCGCGACCATCGAAGTGCCGCAAACGGAGAAGTACGATTACGACGTCTTCGTCAGCTACGCCCACGAAGAAGGCGCTTGGGTATTCGAGCATGTCTACGCGCCGCTTCGCGACGCGAAAACCGTCGACGGCCGCAGCCTTTCGATCTTCTTCGACACGTCGACGATCCGCGTCGGCTCGGCGTGGCAGGACAAGATCGCGCTCGCTATCGACGCCAGCCGATTCATCGTCGCCGTCTACTCCGAGACCTACTTCCAAAAGCCGTACTGCCGCTTTGAGATCCGGCGTGCTCACCGCAAGTGGATAGGCGCCGGCGAGCAGTCGCGGTGCGTGCTGCCGATCATGCGGGGCCATCCGGTGATCTTGCAAGCCGTCGACGACATCCAGGCCAAAAGCGTTGACGACGACCCCGAAGTCGTCCAGAAGATCGTCGCCGAAATCGTCGAGACGCTTTCGCAAAAGCCCTAAACCTGCGGCAGGTCGCGTCCCTGCCGTCAAGCAAGCATCCGGTGCCGCCGGAGGAATATCTCGTGGCTAATTATTGTCGGCTTTTCTTGTTCGCGTTCTCGTTCTTGACATTGTTCCCGATCGAAGCGCGCGGCGATGCACCGAGGCTCTCGGTCGCGCAGCTCCTGCATGGCGACCGCCAAGTGGCCGCTGTGCCTGACGTCAGCCTTCACGATCTTAGCGGTGCGCCGCTGCGTTCAGGATTGACGCTCGGTGAACGTCTTCCCGAGGCGGTCCGCATCTCCGTGCCCGTCGACGACACCGTCGTCATCCAGAACGGCAGGAGCACCGCGACGCTCGAGCCTGGATCGACAGCGACGTTCGCCTTCACGGGCAGCGTGGAGTCAGTCGCGATCGCAGGGGGACGTGCCGTCTTCGATGATCCGCTCGACTTCTACCATGTGTCCGGTGCGTCGATCACGGCCTCGCAGAACGGCACGGTGTTCTCGGTCGCCGTCAACGCGTCGCGCGTCACGCTCGTGTGCACTGACGGATCGATCCAAGCGACGAGGACCGGCGCGCACGGCACATCCGTGCAGGGCGTCATCATCCAAGCTGATGGTCTTTCGGCCAAAGGGCAACGCTCCATCACATACGTGCTTAAAGGCGAAACGGCGGCGCAGCTCTCGGCGCGCCTGCAGCGATATCGCGAAGGCGCGGCTCGAGGAGACACCGACGCCGAGTTCGACCTCGGCGCCGCATACTTCTTCGGTAGAGGCGTTGCTAAGGACTACGCCGTCGCGTTTCGCTATTTCTCGCTTGTCGCCGGCAAAGGCAACGCCGCAGGAACGGTCGATCTCGGCTACATGTATGCCGTGGGCGATGGCGTAACGCAAGACTACGCGACGGCAGCGCACTATTACAAGATCGCGTCGTCGCTCGGAAGCGCTCTCGGCGAGAGCAACCTAGGAAACCTATACGCGCAAGGCCACGGAGTACCGCAAAGTTACGAGACGGCGGTGCACTTGTTCGAGCGCGCCGTCGCTCAGGGCAACTCGTGGGGCGAGGCGAATCTCGGCTATCAGTACGCGCAAGGTCATTTCGTGGAGCAAAGCTGGCCGACCGCCCTCTACTACTACCAGCTCTCGGCCGCTCAAGGCAACCCTCTCGGGGAGACGAATCTCGGCGTCCTCTACGACTACGGCCGCGGCGTCACACAGAACTCGTCTACCGCCGTCCGTTACTACAAACTCGGCGCCGCGCAGAACTATTCGCTCGCGCAAGCGAATCTCGGTCATTCCTACGAGATCGGTCGAGGCGTTCCGCAGAGCTATCCGATGGCGATGCGCTACTATCAACTCGCAGCCGCGCAAGGGCAATCGCTCGCGTTCAACAACATCGGCTATCTCTATGCGAAGGGACTCGGCGTGCCGCAAGACTACACGAAGGCGGCGAAGTATTTCCAACAATCGGCTGATCTTGGAAATCCATACGGCCAGAACTCTCTGGGCGCGATCTACGCTGACGGTCTCGGCGTCACGAAGAACTCGGCGACCGCGCGTCATTACTACGAACTCGCCGCCGCGCAGAACAACGATCTGGCCGAAGTCAACCTCGGTCAGATGTATGAGACGGGCACGGGTGTCACGCGAGATTACAAGACGGCCGTCGATTACTACCAGCTAGCTGCCGCGAAGAACAACAGCCTTGGCGAGAAAGACCTCGCGAAGATGTACGAGCTCGGCCTCGGCGTGCCTCAAGACTATGAGACAGCGCTTCACTACTATCAGCTCGCTGCGGCACAAGGTGACGCCGACGCAGCAGCTTCTGCGGCGCGAGTCGCCAAACTCGTTCCGCCTCCGTCGCCCTTGCCTTAGAAGAAGATGCCTTACACGATTTCTGACGAGTGCAGGGCCGACTACGACCAGCTGATCGACACCATTGTTCCGCATGCACAGAACATGATCCGAAAGTACCGCGACCTGGTTCCGGTCGGAGCTGCCGTCTGTGAGGACGGCAAATTCGAGCTCCTCGCCGGCTACACCGGCGACGAGGTGGGTTCCACGGAGGACGTAGAGCGGCTTGTGATCGCCGGTCTGCGACAGTCTGTGAAGTCTGGGAAGTATCGGTCGACAGCGATCGCCGTACAGATGCGAGAGATCCGGCGGCAAGAAATGAAACCGACTCCGGCGATCAAGGTCATCCTCGAAAGCACGCTCGGTCCGCCGGTATACGTCTATGTCCCCTACGAGAGGAAATGGCTTCGCGGAGCGGATTTCGACAAGCCGTTCCTTTCGCCGGGCAAAGCGTTGGTTTTCGACGACTCGAAAGAGGTTTCGTAGGGTCCCCTAGCGCGCGGTTGGCAACCCGTTATAGCGAGCCATCACGGACGCGTATACGCCGGCGACCCTCGCTGCTTCCGCGCGCTGACCATCCGTCGGCGGCGACTGCGAGAGATCGATATCGAGCAGCAGCGTTTGCACTTGTTCGCGGAGCATGTCCGGCCGGAGCAAGTCATCCTCAGAATTGCGCGGGTTCGAAGTCAACGACCTATACACCGACCGCTCGGCATTCGTCAATCGTCGCTGCTGCGCGCGCGAATCGAGATCGTTGAGCGCCTTGTCGACGCCGTCCAATTCGGCGAGAAGCGAGCGTTCGAAATCGAAGCGCGCCTGATAGTCGTCCTGCGTCCAGATCGCGCGAGGATCAGCCAAAACGACGAGCTGTCTGTCGACCGTCACCGAGCCTGAATGCATCCTCAGCATGTATGTGCCGGGAACGACGGTCGGACCGTCTTCTGGTCCCTGGTTCCAGCTGCGCGTCGAATACCACGGAGTCGGCGGGGATTCGGCGAGATCCCACGACACGCGATTGATGCCCGCATGCGACGGCCCCCACCAACTCGCGATGGCCTGACCCGATCGGTCCAATACCTCGAACCTGGTCTGCCCGCGAGTTGCGGTGCTCAAGTAGTACGAGATGAGCACTCCCGGATCGGGATTGTCGCCGGCAAACCGGTCGCTCGGAGCGCAGCACTCACCCCCGCTGGTCCCATACCCGTCGGTCCACCAACGCCAATATCGGATCGCGGGTCGCGGTGAGAAAAGGTACGCGCTCGTCGAACGCGCCCGCGCAAGCCCTTCGAGCGCGCCGATGTCATCGAGGATGAAGAAACTCCGGCCGTGCGTCCCCGCGATGAGATCGTCGGCCACGGGCTGGATCCGCAGATCGGCGACCGACGAGGGCGGCATGTCCAACTGCAGTTGCTGCCAGTTGCGGCCGCGATCGAACGAGACCCAGACACCCTGCTCGAGACCGGCGAACAACAGATCCGCATCGTGATGCGACTGGCGAACGACGTGCGCGTACTGATCCGCCGGCAAGCCTGTGACGATCGGCCGCCACGTCGCCCCGAAGTCGTCCGTCGCGTAGATATACGGACGGCGATCGCCCATCATGTGCCGGTCGACGACGGCGAACGCCGAGCCAACAGAAAA
>DASQJC010000165.1:0-9767 GCA_035631255.1 Candidatus Eremiobacteraceae bacterium
GAACCGTCGCCACCCGTATTGGGACGACCGGGATCCGAATCGCACCTTTCCGGGCCGAAAGCGCGGCGACGAGGAGCCGCGCGAACCGTCCGTCTACGAGCGCCTCGCGGCGAGGCTGCTCGATTCGCTCCGAGAGTCGGCGGACTACTACGTCGACCTGCATTGCGCGTCGATCCAGTCCGCTGGCTTCTCGATCCGCGACCGGGTGCTCTATAAAGATGAAGAGGAGCGCCCGAAGATGGAGGCGCTTTCGGCGACGCTCGACACGATGGTCGCGGCGTTCGGATTTCCCGCCGTCGTCGAGTTCCCGTCTCAGACGTACATCGCACGGGAGCTCCATAAGTCGACGACAGGGGCAGCGCTCCAAGAGCTGCGCATCCCATCATTCACGGTCGAGCTCGGGATGCACTCGGCGGTCGACCGGCTGATCGTCGGCGCCGGCGTCATCGGCCTGCGAAATATCATGCGCTGGGCGGGAATGCTCGACGGCGATCCGGAGAGGATGCCCGAGCTTCCACGGCCGCCCGATTCGCGGGTCCGACGTCGCGAGGACGGACCGTATCCGCCGGCGGCCGGCATCCTCGACTATCGCGTCGAGCCGGGCACGTATATGAAGGAAGGCGGCGTCGTCGCGACGCTGGCAGATATGTGGGGCCGACCTGTCGGCGACGGCGAGGTGCGAGTCGGACCCGAGACGTGGATCATCGGCATCGAGGACGGCGTGCTCGCTTACCCTGGTTCGGCGATCGCGCACGTCGGTGTGATCGAGAACGGCCCGCTCGTCGAACGGTGGCCGAACCCGTGAGATCGGCCGATACGGATAGAGGGGCCACTGTCGCCTTGGAGCTGGAAGGTTGACGCATATCATCGGGGTCATCCTCGGCGCCGTGCTCGTTACGAGCGCGGCGAACACCCATGAGATCGTCTCGATCTACGAGCACGCCGCCGACATCAACGCGGCGTGTTTTTCGCAGACGCCCGACCACACGACGTACGTCAGCACCGGCGATATCGACGCGATGTGGCTGCGCGATTCGAGCGTCCAGGCGATGTAGTACCTCAAAGACCGCCAGCTCATCCGCGGCGTCATCGAGCGCCAGGAGCGGATGATCGCGCTCGACCCCCATGCGAACGCTTTCCACCGCGACTACAGCGTCGCTGAAGAGAAGTTCGAGCTCGACTCGCTCGCCTATCCTGTGCGCCTCGTCGACCGCTATGTCGATGCGACCGGCGACACGAGCATCTTCGACGCGAAGATGCACGGCGCGCTCCTCGTCATCTTGCGTACTCTCGCCGCGGAAGAAGACCACCCGCAGTTGTCATCCTACCATCGCAACGAGCATCCGGTGGCGGCGAAAATAGGTCTCATCTGGAGCGCATATCGTCCGAGCGACGACCCGCAGCGCTTCAACTACAACGTTCCGGAGAACATGTTCGCGGCGGTCACGCTCCACACGATGGCGGAGATGCTTTCGAAGCGGTTCTCCGACAAACAAAATGCGGCGAAAGCGAACCAGATGGCGGACGGCATCGAAGCCGCGCTCTCGAAGCACGCGCTTTTCAAGACGCGTTACGGGATGATGTACGCGTACGAGATCGACGGCCTCGGCCGCGCGAAGTTCATGGACGATGCGAACATGCCGAGCCTTTTGTCGATGCCCCTGCTCGGCTATCCGTACGATCGTCAGGCATACGCGAACACGCGCCGCTACGTCCTCAGCCCGGCGGATCCGTACTACTATCGCGGTCACTTCGCATCGGGCGTCGGATCCGCGCACACGCCGAGCGGCTTTGTCTGGCCGATGAGCCTTGTCGTCGAATACAAGACGAGCCCGTTCGCGTCGGATAGAGCGCGCATCATGCACGAACTTTCGCGCTCGGATGCCGGCGATGGCGCGCTCCACGAGTCGTTCGACGTCAATGATCCGAAGCGGTTCACCCGCGAGCGGTTCGGGTGGGTGAACGCACTGTTCGAACAGACGTTCAGACTGCCGACCGATTGAGTCGCTCCCCGATCGAACGGCTGAAATTTCGTACAATCGTTCTAGGTCGGGGACTTTGGCCTCACGATCGAGGCATGCGCCGGGACGAGATACAGATGCTCGATGAACGTCAGTAGAATCTGATCGATCGAGTGATGCGTGTGGGGACTTCAGCCCCACATCCGCGATTTAGCGTCTGCTTGCTAGGTCTTAAGACTCGAAAGGGTGTGACCGATATCACCAAAAGTGCGGTGTCGGTCACGGATGACCGGCGCGTACGTAGTTTCGTTCTCGCGTGAAAGGTCAGTGTGTCTTGTCCCGTTTGAGTCTTCGAGCACTCACAACAGTTGCTGTTGCGTTTGCGCTCTCGGCATGCAGCCATTTGTCGATGGTGACGCCGCAGACGCAGACGCCCGCGCAGTTCGACAACCTCTCGTCGTCGGTCCAGCCGAATGGAAGATCGATGACCGATACGTGGTCGGGAATCCATCCGTTCCAAGTCTTCGATTACAACATCAGCGCGCAGCAAGCGCAACAAGATGCGTATCGCTACGATTTCGTCTGGGGGACGGGGAAGCCCGCCGCGTGGAAGTCAGGCAACGCGTCGATCATAACGTCGTGGTACGCGCCGTTCGACGGCGACTTTTCTCTCAACCATAACCTGCAGTGGTGGCTCGCGAATCACCCGAGCTGGGTGCTCTACAAGTGCGACCACAAGCGGCTCGCAAGTCTCGACGGGCTGAAGAACGTGCCGCTCGATATCTCCAACCCGGCGGTCGTCCGGTGGCAGATGTCCACCTATGCGCCTGGCATGGAGAACGCCGGCTACGATGCACTCGCCGAAGATCTCGTCAGCCTCAACAACTCGACGGGCGGATGCGGCGTGTTCGTCAACGGCGTCTGGACGCAGCGCTTCACCGGACAAAAAGTGGACTCGGCGTGGTCAAGCGCCGTGCTCGCATGGCACGCGTACGCGTACCGATATCTCCACGGGCTGTCCAGGCCGCTCTTGGTCGCCATTAACGGCGTGCCTGAGAGCCAGCAGTTCGGCGATCCAAACGAAGAACAGCTCCTTTCGCACGTCGACATCATGGACGACGAGAGCAGCTTCACTGATTACGGCACGGGCTACGCGTCGCAGCAGAAGGTCGGGCTCATCCTCCAATGGATGAAGTACGCGCAGCAGCAAGGGGTCGCGTACATCGTCGATGACAAGTGGAACACGAACAAACTCAGTCAGCAGCAGTTCGACTGGGGTGTCGCCACCTACATGCTCGGCAAGTATCACCTCGCGTCGCTCTGGATCGACCACTTGCCCGGCTACGGTCAAGAGTATTGGGTGAAGCAGTATAACGCGAAGATAGGGTCGCCTTGCAGTGACATGTACCCGGATGGAAATGATTCCGGCGTCTGGTACCGCAAGTTCAGCGGCTCGTTCGTCGTCGTAAACTCGAGCTCAAACCAGACCTACACGGTGTCGCTGCCGCAGCAGTCCTATCAAGACATCTATGGCAACACGGTGAACAGTCCGCTGACGCTGTCGCCGGATGAGGCTAAGGTGCTCATGACGACCAACGGCTGCAACTGATGAAGAACTAAAACTACATCCGACTAGAACTAATCCTGGACAAACCGCGGCGGTCGACCATTAAAGGTCGACCGCTCTATTTATAATCCCGTGTAGACCGGGCCGCCGCCGCCTTCGGGCGGCACCCAATCAATGATCTGATATGGGTCCATGATGTCGCACGTCTTGCAGTGGACGCAGTTCGCGAAATTGATCTGCAGGCGTTTGCCCGAATCTTTGAAGTTCCCGAGCGTGAGATCGGGCGAGCCGGCCGAACGCGGCACCATCTCGTAGACGTTCGCCGGACAGAAGTGCTCGCACGGGTTGCCGAACTCTTCGGCGCAGCGCGTCGCGCACACGGTCGTATCGCTCACTTTGAGATGACAAGGCGCGTTCTCTTCGTGATGCGTGCCGCTCTTGAAGACATCATCGAGTTTGTTGAACGTGAGCTTGCCATCGTAGACGGGCCGCTCGAAGCCGGGCACGTTGCGCCCGAAATAGTCGACGAGCTTCTCCATGCGAGCATAACCGGCTTCGCCGCCTAGTCGATTGGCATAGCCGAAGCCGCGCCCACCGGTCACCATTCCGAGACCGACGTTGATCATGCCCGCCAGCCTGCCGCGGCCGAAGCCTTGATGGAAGTTGCGCGCCGCATACAGCTCGTCGCGCATCCACGAATCGGCGATCCGCTTTTCGTACGTCGCGAGGCGCGCGCTCGACGAATCGCCGGCGACGATCGCCTCGTAGAGCGTCTCCGCGGCGAGCATGCCGCTCTTGATCGCGAGATGGATCCCCTTGAGCTTGAGCGGGTTGAGCGTTCCGGCGGAATCGCCGACAAGCACGACGCCGTCCGCGTACGGCCTCGGCATCGCCCACCAACCGCCTTCTGGAATCGCCTTCGCGCCGTAGCGGATCATCGTTCCGCCGTCGATGAGCTTTCGAACGCTCGGGTGCATCTTGAATCTCTGGAACTCGGCGTGCGGCTCGAGCTGCGGATTCTTATAGTCGAGGCCGACGACGAAGCCGACATCCCAGATGTCGTTTTGCATCGAATAGATGAAGCCGCCGCCGAAGGTCGCATCGTCGAGCGGAGCGCCGAGCGTGTGGATGACTTGCCCAGCGGGCGTCGAGCCCGCGGGCATCTGCCACAACTCTTTGATGCCGATCGCGTAGACTTGCGGGTTTTTGCCGGCGGTGATCGGGAGGCGCCGCTCGAGCTGCTTGGCAAGCGTGCCGCGCGGTCCTTCGCCGAGCACCGTGACCTTCGCGATGAGATCCGCGCCGGGCTCGTAGTTCGGCTTCGGTTTGCCTTCTTTGTCGAGTCCCTTGTCGCCGATGCGCACGCCGGTGACGCGGTCGCCATCCCACAGCAGCTCTTGACCAGGAAACTCAGGGAAAACTTGGACGCCAAGACCTTCGGCGACGGTCGCCATCCATTTGACGAGCTTGTTGAGACTCGCGACGTACTTGCCGCGATTGTTCATCGGCGGCGGGATGATCGGGGCCGATATGTGGCCGCCTTTGCTCGTGAACCACAGCGCGTCGCTGGCAACCGGCGCTTCGACCGGGCAACCGGCGGCAAGAAAATCGCCGAGCAGTTCTTTGAAGCTTCGCGGATCGAGCACGGCGCCCGAGATACCGTGATCGCCGATCGCCGCGGCTTTGTCGATGACGAGGATGTTCTCGGTCGACAACTCAGGGCCGGGCTTCGTTCCAGCCTTGACCGCCTCGTTGTGCGCGGCGTAGAGCTGCGCCAAGCGGATAGCACCGCCGAGGCTCGCTGGTCCGGCGCCGACGAACAGGACGTCGACCTCAAGCGTGTCTCGTTCGCGCGCCACTCTCCGCGTTGCCTTAGAGCAGCGGGCCGCTGGATTGCGCGATCGTCGACTTGCCGTCCGAGGCGTCGACTTCGTACTTGCCGGTCGGAAGCGTCTTCGACTTGCCGGAGTACGTCATGACGACGCTGATCGCGGCCATCTCGGTGCGCGCCGGGACCTTGATCGGGATCGCGATTTTGACCGGCGACGCCACTTTATCCGTATCGTTCGTCGGCGGCGTCACGATGAAAGCGGCGATGGACGCATCGGTTTTGCTCGCGTTGGTCGCAGAGAACGTCACATCGTAGTGGAGCCCCGAACCCGGCGCGTTGAGCGACGTGACGGCGACGTCATCGATCGTGAGATTGCCGGCTGGCCGTTTGCTGTCGAGCTGGGTGATGACCGGGTCGGCCGCAGTCGGAAAGTCGATCGTATCCGTGGCGAGCATCGTGCCCTTGCCGTCGCCGAACGTGAGCGCGAGCTGCTTCGTCTTCGACGGATCCTTAGGACCCGCGATCGCGACAAGCGTTTCGACCGTATCTTGATCCGGCAGCGCTTGCAGCGCGAGCTTCACGTGCGTCGGCGGGTTCTTGTCGGCAGCGATGGCGAGATCGCCGACCGGCATCGGCGTCTCGTTCGAGTTGTTCAGCGCGAACGTCACTTCGACGAGGCGCGCCGCTTTCACCGGATCGGCCGCATACGAGTCGTACGCGAAGCGCGCGCTTGCGCTGTCGACGGTGAGCGGCGTGTCGGGCGGCGGCGTCGGGCCGGGCGAACCACCCCCGAATGGCGTCGAGCCCGGACCGGCCTGATACGGCGTCGGATTCGGTTGCGCTCCCGGATATGGCGGCGCGCCGCCGAAGCCGGCGTTCGAGCTGCATGCGGCGACCACGGCCGAAGACACGGCGGCGATGAGCGCCGTGAGTACGATACTACGGAAGGATGACATTCGAAGCATAGGCGCCGTAGGTTCGGTGCGTCCGTAAACGCGGCCTCTCCGGGTTCGATGCGAGGGACGCATAGACGACCGCCCGCGCGATGAGAGCGTGGTTAGAAGACTGGGTCAGAAGAACGGGTTATGCGCTTTCTCTTCGCCGATGGTGCTCGGCGGGCCGTGCCCCGGGAAGACGACCGTATCGTCGGGCAGCGCGAATATCTTCTTCGAAACCGAATGCATGAGGTCCGAGTAGCCGAATCGGTCGCCGAACAGCCTACCGACCGAACCTGCGAAAAGCGTATCTCCGGTGAACACGGTGCCGGAATAGATGAAGCACGACGAGCCGTCGGTGTGACCCGGCGTGTGCATCAGTCTGATCTCGCTGTTGCCGAACGGCAGCGTGCCACCGTCGTCGATGCCGATCGCACCTTCGGCCGGCGCGCCGACAGCAGCGACGTCGTTGCGATGGATCACGACGCGCGCTTCCGGAAAAGCGCGGCGCACCTCGGCGAGCGCATCGACGTGATCTTTATGCTTGTGGGTGAGCAGGAGGTAGCGGACGGACACCGGGCTTTTGCGCAGCGTCGATACGATGTTCTCCGGACTGCCGCCCGGATCGACGAACGCGGCGACGCGTTCGTCGGGTTCGACGATGAAGTAGCCGTTGCTCGGGTACGGCTCGTTGATCTGATGGCCGAACTTCGAGTCGAGATCGCGCGTCTGCGGCTTCCATCGTTCGAGCCCGCTGTCGACGAGTTTGGCGGGGTCGAGGCCGAGCTCCGCAGCGATCTTGCGCGCTTCGTCTTCGGTCGGCTTTTGCTGATCCGCCATGAACGCTTTCAAACGTGCGGTCGCGATGCCGGTACGCGATCCTAACGCCTCAGCCGATACCTTGACGCCCGCCGACGCCTTGCCGACGATGTCGCCGAACGTGTCCTCAAGACCTATGACGATGCGCATGCCTGATGGTGCTCCGTTCCACAAACGCATGACAAAGTTCGAGAAAACGGGAATAACATCCCGTGGCCCAAACGATCGAACGGATCCTCGGATGGGTGGCGTTCGCTGCGCTATTAGTCTTCATCGCCGCACTGGCGATGACGTATATTCCGGGGGGCGAGGCGATTCATGACAAGATCATCGCCGCATTCCCGCATGCGACCGAAACGCCGAACATCGACGACGCGCAAGCGCAGCTCGATTCGGGTGACGCGGCCGGCGCGAATAAGATCGCGAAAGCCGTCGTCGCGGCGAGTTCGTCCGACGCGACGGTGGATAACCATGCAGGCAACATCGCCGTGTCGGCAGGCGACGACGCGACCGCGGCACACGACTACGAGCTTGGCGAAGCGGCGGACGCCCGCAACGGCTGGAACTACGTCGCTCTCGGCCAGCTCTATGCGCGGCAGAAAAAATATTCGGAGGCCGATGCACAGCTGCGCGCCGCGCTCGCGCTCGTCCCAGACACGCAGTTCCTCCACTACGATCTTGCAGTCGTCGAACTCGACGAGCATTTGCCCGACGCGGCGCTCGGTGACTTCAACGCCGAGCTGAAACGATCGCCGACGTATCAGCCGGCGATCGACGGAAAAATACAAGCGCTCGAGGCGCTCGGTCGCACCGCCGAAGCGCACGCGACGCTGGTCGCGCTCGACAAGAAGCTCGGGTCGTCGAGCCCCGACGCACGGCCGACCGCGCGTCCATCGCCGTCTCCTATCCCTTCAGCGTCGCCGCTCGCGTCCGCATCGCCGATCGCGTCGCCGAGCCCGACAATCGCGCCGACAACGAAGGCGACGCCATCACCAAAAGTCACGCTGCCACCAACGCCGTTACCGATAGCGCAGATCACGCCGCCGTCGCCTTCACTCGCGGCCGCGACGTCGACGCCGAAGCAGACAAAAAAACCGATTGTCGCCGCCGTCAAGCCTGTAGCGACGCCGCCTCCCTCGCCATCGCCGAGTCCGACTCCATCGCCCACGCCGCTCGCACGACTGCCACAATCGATCGCCGACCTCGCGCCCGACGCAAAAGGCTACCTCTTCGACGTCGCAAGCGATCCGGGATTCGGCGGGCAGCTGCCGTTCGCGGATCCGACGGAGTCGGTCACGCGGATGCAAGAGACGATCGCGAAGGGATCGATCGACCAAATACTGTCAGCCGGTACGGCTGCGATGCTGTCGCATCACTTCACGATCGCGGCGGCCGCGTTTTCTGCCGCGACGGCTCGCGCGCGTTCCGACTGGCGCGGCCCGTATCTTGCGGGCATCAACGCGCAGCAGCGCGGCGATCAGGCCGGCTCGCGCGCATTCCTCAGTCAGGCCGTCAGCCGAGGCGGACCGGCGGCGGCGTACGTAGCGCTGGCTGTCGCCGACGTCGCCGTCGGTGACGACACGTCGGCGTACAGCGACGCACAGCACGCCGTCGAGATGTCGCCGTCATTCGAACCGGCGCTCTTCACGGCCGGCATGGTCGACATCTTGGTCGCAAACGCCCCGCAAGCGGAGCACGATCTCTCCGCAGCAGCCGCGGGTAGCGGCGCGCCTCCGCGAACGCAGTACTTCTTGGATACGATCCGCACCCGCGAAGAAACCCAGTAGCGCTCGATATCGGAAAATGGAGCGGTCGACCTTTATGGTCGACCGCCGCGGTCGTTATTCGCTTGGAGTTGGTGCCGCCGCGCCGTTGCCGCGCTTCACGTCGAAGAACGGGATGAGCAGCAGCATGAAGATCGCGGCGAGCGCGAGTGCGAGTGACGCGTCATCGAACGCCGACACGTATGCCTGCTGCGTCAGCTGACCGAAGAGCGCCGCCGTCGCCTGCTGTGTCGTCGTGTGGACGCCGGTCACGCCGTGCGCGGCAAGACCGTTGCTCAACCCGAGCAGCCGCTGTTGCGTCGCGAGCGCGAACTGCGTCACCGACTCGCCGAAGCGCTCGAAGTGGAAGCGCTCGCGGTTGACGATGAGCGTGCCGATGATCGCGATGCCGATCGATCCGCCGAGCGTTCGCGTGAGGTTGTAGAGCGACGATGCGTCGCCACGCTGCTGCGGGGGGAGTTTCGTCAGCGCGAGCTGGCCGAGCGAGGTGAACAAGAAGGGCAGCGCGGCGCCGCGCATGAGCTGGATGAGCATGATCTGGTCGAACGAGTACTGTGTCGTCAAAAAGCCGTTGCCGACCATGCTCGAGCACATGAGCAGCACGCCGACCGCCAACATGATGCGCGGGTCGAGCCGCTGCGCGATGCGCCCAGCGACAGGGAAGAGCACGAGGCTCACGAGCGACGTCGGCAGCAAGAGCAGACCGATCTGCAGCGCCGTGTAATTGAGGAGCGTGCCCGTGAAGAGCGGGATGACGAAAACCGAACCGAACAGCGTCACGCCGATGAGCGCGCCGCCTAAGGACCCGGCAGCGAAATCGCGATTCTTGAAGATGCGGATGTTGATGAGCGGTTTCTCGATCGTCAGCTC
>DASQJC010000166.1:0-3226 GCA_035631255.1 Candidatus Eremiobacteraceae bacterium
TAGCCGAGCTGCGTCGGCACTTTCAAGCGGATCGGCGCGCCGTTCTCGATGGGGATCGGCCTATCGTTGAGCTCGTACGCGAGGAGCGCCTGAGGATGTGCGGCTTGGTGCATGTCGAGCGACTCGTAGTACGCCTCGCCACCCGGATCTTGGTCCATGCAATGGAAGACGACGTACTTCGCTTGCGGTTTCGGCGAGCAGTCGGCGAGGACGTCGCGCAAGACCACACCCGTCCATTTGCCGATGACGCTCCAACCCTCGACGCAATCGTGGCGAGTCGTCTGAGCGACGCGTGGAAACGAGCGCCGCAAGGTGTCGAGATCGTACGATTTTGGCGTTTCGACAAGACCCGTGACGAACAGGCGATAACCATGCCACGCCTTGCGGCTCCATGAGATGTAATCCGGTGTCGACGGCGGATCGAAGCCATTGTGACGGAAGACCGGCGAAATCGCGGAGTCTGAATATTCGCGTGCGAGCGGCTGACCGCTTCCCAAGACTGCAAGGTTGAGCCGCTCGGGAAGTTCGAGCACGCGATGAAAGCTCTCGTTCTCGGTGAGATTTGTCGCGATGCTTGCGCAGCCCGCGAGCGCTGACGTGCCGACGAGCGCGAGAAATCCCGCGCGGCCGATCCTCTTCACGACGTCTCCTTCACAGCGGTTGCCACCGGCGCTTTGACCGGTACCGCCTCCGAATTCTCTTCGGGCACGACGACGAACCAGCCGGTGATCATCGATCGCAGGTTGTTCCAAACGCCCGTCAACGTGACCATCGCGATGTGGATGACGAAGAACAACATGAGCGCGATCATCCCGCTGAAGTGCCAGATGCGAGCGAACTGACGACCGCCGAACATCGCAGGCAGCCACGGAGCCCACGAATCGACCGACGGTCCGAGCGCAAGCCCCGACAGTATGATGATGGGCGCGACGATGAACACGACGCCGAAGTACGTCAGCTTTTGCATCGGGTTGAGATGTGCGCGCGGTTTGACGCGCCACGGCAGTAGATGTGCTTTCAATGCCGCCGGCAGCGCGCGCAGATCGGCGAGCGTCGGTCGCAGATCGAACGCCCATCGCGCGTAGAGCAACGCGCAGATGACGAAGATCCATGCGAAGAAGAGATGCCATCTCCGGCCATCGGCGAGATCCTGGTACGCCGGGATCGTCGCCCACGACGGGAACGCGCGAACGCCTTCGCCGCCCATCCCGTTCGGGCCGTAGCCGAGCACGTGCGTCGTGATGAACCGATGGTTGCCGAGCTGGACCCAACCCTCGGGCGCGTCCATGTCCTCCGAGCCCGAGATCATCAAGACCGGGCTTTGGAAGTTCGATGCGTCCGATGCGTAGAGCGCGGGATGCGCGTTGAAGATCTGCATGCCGCTCATCGCGAGCACGAACAGAGCGAGCGCGCTCACCCAATGCGTCAAGCGCACGATGATGGGATGGCGATAGATCTTCTGCTTCATGTCACCGTTGCGATGCTAGGTCCATCAGGCAGCTATACGCTCGGCGATGCGATTCGGATGCCTAGCGACTGGCCTTGCGCTTGCGCTTCCCGAGCCGCTTCACCGCGACGTTGAGCTTCTTGACGGCCGAGTTGACGTGCGATTTGACGATCCCGCGTACGATCGACTCGACCTCGCGCCGTTCCGGGTACGTTCCCATATATGGAAGAACGCCGAGGACGACGCCGCACGACGTGCACGCGACGGTCGTCACGCGCACCGTGCCGCCCGCACGTTCTTCGCGCGCGCGAAACGAGACCGCTTTGAGACAATGCGGGCACTTCCGCTTGAAGATCTCCATGCGATGATTTTCAAGAAGCGCACAGCGGAAACCCCGCCTTTTACGGCGAACGACAAAGCCCCAGTGGCCGATGCGAAGTACGGCTTCAGCGCCCGCGAATGGCGGATGCTCCGGGGCCTGAAGACGCCAGCTGGGATCCAACGGCTGTTGAACGCGCTGAGCTACCACGATGCCGATACGGCGTGGTCTCCGCGACGCGTCTTACGCGAAGGCACCGCGCACTGCCTCGAGGGCGGCATTCTCGCCGCCGCGGCGCTTCGAACGATCGGTCATCCGCCGCTCATCCTCGACCTCGTCGGCGAGCAGGACGACGACCATATCATCGCCGTCTACCGCGAACGCGGGCACTGGGGCGCCGTCTCAAAATCGCATTTCAACGGCCTGCGCGAGCGCCCGCCGATCTTCCGGTCGTTGCGCGAGCTCGCGTTATCGTACTTCGAGGATTATTACAACGGACGCGGCGAGCGGACGCTGCGCAAGTTCTCCGAACCGGTCGACCTCTCGCGCTTCGACGGCCGCGATTGGATGACGACGGAACGGCCGATTTGGTTCGTGCCGAAGCATCTCGTCTTCAGGACGAAGCATATCCCGCTCATAACAGCTGCGCAGGCGAAGTCGCTCGCGCGGGTCGATCGTTTAGCCGTCCAAGCCGGCCTCATCGGCTACGACCACTCGCTCATGTTCGCGAACGGCAAATCCATCGTCGCCGAACTCGTGCATACCGACCCCCGCGCACGCACTCGTCGCGCGCGATAACGTTCACTTCAGCGCCGCAATCGCGCGATCGACGTCGGCCTCCGTGTTGTACAGGTGGAATGAGAGGCGTACGCGGCCGCCACGCACCGACGCGCGGATCCCCGACTCGAGCAGTTTGCTGAAATCGGCGCGCGCATCCATGTAGACGATCGGCGACGCTGGATCGGGCAGACTGAGCGCCGAGCAGAAACGGCGCGCAAGTCGCATGTCGTGCGTCTCGATCTTGCCGATGCCGATTTTTTCGATGATGTCGAGGGCGACGGCGGTGCCGACCCATGAGAACCACGCCGGCGACGTGTCGAGCCGGCGCGCCATCGTCCGTGAGATGCGATTGGGCAAGCCGAAGAGATTGCCGTTCGGGTCGTCCGTCGCCCACCAGCCGGCGTGAAGCGGCCGGATCGAGCCGAGACGATCGCGCCGCACCGCCATGAATGCGGCACCGCGCGGCGACAACAACCACTTATACGCGTGACAGATGTAGAAGTCGATGTCGCGCGCGCTCGTTTCGAGCCACCCGCAGGCTTGCGTCGCGTCGATGCAAAGCATGGAACCCTTGGCGCGGCAGCGAGCCGCGAGCACGTCGATGTCGACGACGGCGCCGCTTTGCGCCTGGACGTGACTCACTGCGACGATCGCGTGCGAGCCGTCGACCGAGTCGATGA
>DASQJC010000167.1:0-6183 GCA_035631255.1 Candidatus Eremiobacteraceae bacterium
GAGATCGCTGCGGGCGAATATCTCTGGCAGGGCTTCCGAGCCGTTCTCTACGGAACGCTCTTCCTCGTCGCGGTCGCCGCCTTTGGGCTCATCCACTCGTGGTGGGTGCTCGCCTGTCCGATCGTGTTCGCTCTCGGCGGCATCGCGTTCGCCGTCCCCGGCTTCTATGTCGCGATGATCGTCGCGATACAAGAGCACCTGTTCTTCTATTTCTCGTTCGTCATCACGCCGATGCTCATGGTCGGCGGCGTGTTCTTCCCGCTCGATCGGATGCCAGCTTGGGTCGCCGCTATCGGATGGTGCACGCCGCTCTACCACGCGGTCGCCGCTAGCCGCCAGTTGCTCGTCGGCGCGCCGACGTTGCAGACGGGAATCGACGTCGCGTGGCTTGTCGTGTTCTCGCTTGCGATGATGTTCGTGCCGATCCGCGTCGTCCGTCGCAAACTCGGTAACTGAGGTGTGGCTCTATTTCTAGCCGAATTGCGAGGTCGCGGCGGTCGAGATAAATCTCGACCGCTCCTATTTTAGCGCCACGTCAGGTTCGGTCTGTGAGTTCGCGCACGTAGTCGTCGCGCAGCTGCCGCTTGAGTATCTTGCCGGTACCGCCTTTCGGCAGGGCGTCGACGAAGCGGACGCGCTTGGGCACTTTAAAGCCGGCGAGGTTCCCTTTGCAGTGAAGGATGAGCTCGGCTTCGCTCGCCTGCGCGCCTTGCTTGAGCACGACGAGCGCCGCGGGTACCTCACCCCAGAGCGTATCGGGCAGCGCGATGACTGCGCACTCGAGAACGCTCGGATGCGCGTACAGTGCGTTTTCGATCTCGAGGGATGCGACGTTCTCGCCGCCGGTGATGATGATGTCCTTTTTGCGATCGACGATGTAGACGTAACCGTTCGGATCGATCGCGCCGACATCGCCCGTGTGGAACCAACCGCCCGCGAATACGCGCGCCGTTTCTTCCGGCTGCTTCCAATAGCCGGCCATGATCGAGTTGCCGCGCGCGCAGATCTCCCCCGCCGCGACGCCGTCGTGCGGGAGCGGCTCGCCGTCGTCATCGATGATCTCGATCTCGACCCCGGGGATAGGCACTCCGGCGGTGGAGCGAAGGAGAACGGATCGCGTCGCGTCGCCTTCGAGCCCCGCCTTCAGCCCGGCGACGGTGAGCACCGGCGTAGTCTCCGTAAGTCCGTAACCGCATGTAATCGTGCATCCGGGCAACCACGTGTCGAGTGCCGCGACGAGACTTGGCGGCGCCGCCGCGCCTCCGATCTTGATCCTGCGCATGCACGAGAGATCGCGCGTTTGCGCTGACGGCGAATTGAGGAGCGCGAGCGCCATCGTCGGAACGAGCAGCATCTGCGTCACGCGTTCGCGCTCGATCGTCTCGAGAACCGCTTCGGGTTCGAACCGCGGCAGCATGACGTGCCGGCCGCCGACGAAGGTGATCGTGTGCGGCGTACCCCACCCGTTGACGTGGAAGAGCGGGATCGTGTGGAGCTGGATATCGGCGTCGGTCGGATGGAGCGCGGCGAGCACGGACATCGCATGGGTGTAGAGGTTGCGGTGCGTCAGCATGACGCCTTTCGGCCGCGACGTCGTGCCGCTCGTATAGAAGAGCTCCGCGACCTCATCTTCGTCGATCGACGGCCGCTCGTACGTCTCCGAACCGTCGTCGACGATCATCTCGTAGTCGTCGCCATCGATCGGATCTTTCGCCTTCGCATCGCCGCCCATGAGGATCACGCGCTTGACCGCTGTTAGCCGAGCTTGCACCGGCAAGAACAAGCCGATGAGCGCGCGGTCGATGACGACCGTCTTCGCGCCGGAATCCTCGATGATATAAGCTATATCGTCGGGCGTGAGACGGACGTTGATCGGCAGCAGGATCGCGCCGATTTGAGGCACGGCATAATAGAGTTCGAGCAGCCGGTGGCAATTGAACGAAAGACATGCGACGACGTCGCCGCGTTTGACGCCGAGCGTCGTGAGGCTGGCTGAGAGGCGATCGACGCGCGCGGCGATCGTCCCATACGTGAACCGTTCGCCGCCGCAAACGACGCCGATCGAGGCCGCGTAGATCGATCGGGCGCGGTCGAGGCACATGGTGACGGCGAGCGGCGTTTTCACAAGCGGCGAGCCTTAATGATCGATGTTGCCATTGAGTCCGGACTCCAAGAATGACCCGGTATCGCGCTTCGGTCCTGCACCGGCGTGCGCGCCGTCAGCGAGTACGAGTGCGCACGACCACAATCGAGACCGGGACATCTCAGGCAGATGCCGTTTGTGACGGCTTTCGTCTATCCTCGCCCCGTTCGCAGGCCGATGAGAAAAGCGATGAAGATCTCCTCGCAGCAAGTGCGCGCCGCGCTGGCCGCGTACATCGACGGGAAGGCGAAACACTATCACGCCGCCGGCGAACGTGCGGTCGGTGACGCGCAAACCCGCCACCCGGAGCTCGAAAATCAACTCGCAAATCTCCCGGAGCAGCGCGATACGGTCGTGCACGCGCTGCGGCGAAAGATCCGAGGGGGCCGCTATTTCGTCTCGAGCCGGGACATCGTCAACGCGCTGCTCGGGAGGCTCGCGGCAGACTTGCTCAATGAAGAATGACCCGCCAAAAAGCGAACAAGCAGGCGGAGGATGCATGAGGGACTCAGTGGAACGCACGGGTCCCTCTTCGCTTCTCTATGATGGAGCGCGAAATGCTCGTTTTGACCCGCAAGCTGAACCAAGAGATCGTCATCGGCGACGAGATCCGGATTACCATCGTCGCCGTCGGCGGCGATCAGGTCAAGTTGGGTATAACCGCGCCGCGCTCGGTGCCGGTCCACCGTCTCGAAGTCTACCAAGAACGCCAGCTCGACGCGCGCACGCTCGAGAAAGTGGTTCCAGCCTAGGCCCTTACGCTTCGCCGAGAAGCGCTCGCAGCATCGACATCACCGCAGCCGCCGCTTCATCGCGACGGCTTGTCGCGTCGGCGGCGCCGCCGCCGATCGCTTCGAGCCACGCGACGACGAGCGACGCGCGCCGATAAGTCGTCAGGACTGCAGTCGCCGCATCGATCGTCGACGCATCAGCGCCCACGATCGTCGACGGCAGCAGCGTCGCAAGAACGAGATCGCCGCCTACTGACCGGGCGTTTCGCGTCGCGGCGCTCTCGATGAGTTCGACATCCCCCGTCGTCAGCGAAACGTGGAGCGCAGGCTCGCCTGCCGCTGGTGCCGCGCCCGACAGAGCGAGGTTCGCGAACCAACCCGGAGTTACGAGGAAGTCTTGTCCAGCCAAAGGCGCGCAGCCGATCGAGAGCATGAGCGTACCGTGATCGATCGCGCCGGTCCAGGACATCTGCGCAAGCGTCACCGTCGAAAGCGGCCTGTATAGATGAAGGGCGGCGTCGTGAAACGGCGCCGGTTCCGGCAACAGGCCGTCGACGATCGTGTCGCTTTCGAGGAGCACGGGTTCGCTCGACGTTCCCGCGGCGACGACTGGTCCTTTGATTACGGACGTCGACGTCATGCGGCGTTTGCGCTCGCGCAACAGCAGAAGATCGGCGGGCGTGCGGTCGTCGGCCATCATCGTGCGAACCACGCCCACGGCGATCGCTTCGAGTTTTGTAGCGGTCGAGCTTCAGCTCGACCGGCGTCCGTTAGGGCCGGCGAAGGCGGATCCGGCGGAACACGCTTGCGCGCCGTTTCGACATCGGCGACAGTCACCTCACTTGACCCGCGCTCGGACGCGATTTCCATCGCGCCGCGCGCGATCGCGGTCAGCCGCCTTGGCAGTCCGCGCGCGATCCGCCATGCCGTCGAAGCCGCCTCAGCCGAGAACGGTGACCGTGCTCCCGTGAAGCCGGCGATACGCAGACGATGGTCGAGGAGCGCAGCCGCCTCGCTCTCGGCGAGCGGCTCGAGCTCGAGCCACAGAGCAATGCGATCGGTCAGACCTGTGTGGCGCGCGAGATGCTGCGCGAGTTCCGGCTGACCCGAAAGCGCGACTGCGAGCAGTTTGCGCTCGTCAACCTGGTAGTTGAGCATCGAACGAAGAGTTTCGAGCAGCGGCTCGGGCAAGAGCTGCGCTTCATCGATGAAGAGCACGTATTGCGTGCCGTCGCGGAGCGATTCGAATAGCGCGCGCTTGAGCCGGTCCTTGAGATCGTGCGCCCCTTTCCGTTCCAGAGCGCCGGCAAGATCGATCCCGAGCGACGCTGCGATCGCGTCGATGAAATCGGTTTCGCCGTCGAACGTCGGATCGAGGATGAGGCCGGCGCGACACGAGGGCACGGCGAGCACGTCCTGCTGCACCGCGTTGCAGAGCGTCGTCTTGCCGACGCCGATCGGTCCGACGACCGTAGCGAGACCTCTTCCTGAGATGAGGCACTCGGCGAGGCGACGCCGGCCGCTCGCGCATGCGATCGTCTCGTAGTAGTACGTTGGATCGGCCGTATCGATGAACGGATCGCGTGGCAAGCCGAACGCCGCGTAGTACATCACGATGCACGTTCTGATTGCGCCGGGCCCGCGACCTCTAAACAGACGAGCCTGCCGTCGCCGGCAGGCTCGCAAGTGTCAGGATCGACCGAGCGTTATGGTGTGTGCAGTACGCACGCGTTCGCTTTGTCGCTCCACAGCGGCTGCATCGCGAAGGTGCCGGTCGTCTCTGTGATGTTGCCGAGGCCTCTCCACGCGCAGAGATCGCCGATCTCTTCGCCGTTCGACCCATCCCACCACGCGTTGAGCTGCGGGTCGGTCTGGCTCTCGGAGTACTCGTGACCTTCGACGATGCTGACGCCGTCGAGAAGACCCGCGGAACCGCCGTTCACCGCGTTCTCACCGCAGCTGCGGCCGGCGTCGGTGATGTACGGCATGTTCGTGTACGAGATCACGTGGCCGCCTTGCGTCGTCGCGCCATGATACGCGCAGAAGCTCGAGCCGAAGCCAGGCGAGTTATGGCCGTGCGGCGTCGCGACGACGTACGACGCGTTCTTGTTGAACACGAAGTGCGCCATGAGCTGACCAGCCTCGGCCTGGATCTGTGCGTCGCTCGGACTCGAAGGAACCGCGTTCGTATCATCGACCCACGTGCCGGCGAGCTGTCCGGTTTCGTTGGCGATGTGCTGCGTCAGCGTTCCGACGATCTGGTAGTACTGGTGGTTCGTGTTGCTCCACGGCGTGCCGCCGAGGCCGGTGAGGAAGTTGGTCATGTACGTCTGCTCACCGCTCGGATCGAAACCCGAGTTGCCGAAGCCCCAGAACACGACGTAGACGACCGGCTTCTTGAGCACCGGGCCGCCATGATATGTGAGCGCGCCCGTCAAGTTGGGCAGGCTCGCACCGAACGGGACCATGACGTGAACGTTGGAGAGATCGCCGCCGCCGTGCGAAACGGACGCCGACGACTGGACGGGATGACTGAGATTCGGCAACGAGCTGCCGACGCCACTACATGCCGCGAGCGCGGTCGCCAATAGCAAAACGCTCGCCAGCTTGACATAATGGTTCATGACGAAGCTTTCAATCCTCTCGACAGGCGCGAAGGTGGGAAGGGCTCCGGCCATTCGATTCGTTTCGACGAGCGCGCGGTACCTTTAGCCGAGTAGTCTCAATAATTCACCCGATGGTCGCGTCGTCTATACGAGTAGTGCAAGCAGGCACCATATGAAAGTCTTTGCGCACGATGCGAAAGTCGAAATCCGCGTTTGCCTGCTTGCTCGTTCATATGGTATACTAGAGCGGCACCCGACCCCGGGTGCGAATTTAGGAGCCGGGCTCTTGCGGCGCGGCGACTAGCAACGAACGTTCGTGACCGGTCCTCACCGGATCGGTTGGAAGGCAGGCGACGATGTCCGTCTCTCATTCCATCATTTCCATGAAGCAGCTGCTCGAGGCCGGCGTGCATTTCGGGCACCAGACCCGCCGTTGGAATCCGAAGATGGCCAAGTACATCTTCCAGGAACGCAACGGCATCTACATCATCGATTTGCAGAAGACGGTGATGAAGCTGCGCGAGGTCTACGCGGCGGTGACCGCGATGAGCCGGCAGGGCAAGATCTTCCTCTTCGTCGGCACGAAGAAGCAAGCGCAAGAAGCGGTGCGCGAAGAGGCCGAGCGCTGCGGGATGTACTTCGTCAATCAGCGCTGGCTCGGCGGAACGCTGACGAACTTCCAGACGATCCAAAAGCGCATCGC
>DASQJC010000168.1:0-2676 GCA_035631255.1 Candidatus Eremiobacteraceae bacterium
CGCGCTCGATGAGCAGCTCGGCGATCGCCTTGCGCGCTTGGACGCTCGTCAGCCCTGAGAACTCGCCGCTGTCGACGAGAACGCCGTCGTCGATAAACGCCACATCTTCGACATGACGTCGCTCGGTCGCAGACGGAGCGATGACCGTCGCGACCTTCAGATGATGCGCGCGCGCGAACTCGAGATCGCGCTCGTCGTGTGCCGGTACGCCCATGACCGCGCCGGACCCATACGTCGCAAGGACGTAGTTCGTCACCCAGATCGGCACGCGTTCGCCGGTGAGTGGATGGGTCGCATAACCGCCGGAGAAGACGCCCTGCTTCTCCATCGTGTGCGTACGTTCGAGCTCGGATTTGTCTTTGATCGAACCGACGAACTCGCGGACTGCGCTCGCCTCGCTCTTGCCACGGATGATCTCCTCGACGAGCGGATGCTCCGCGGCGATCGCGATGAACGTCGCCCCGGAGACCGTGTCGAGTCGCGTCGTGAAGACCGAGATCGAATCCTCGAGACCTTCGACGCCGAACGAGAACGTGACGCCTTCGCTGCGACCGATCCAGTTGCGCTGCATCGTGCGCACGCGCTCGGGCCAACCATCGAGCCGGTCGATGCCCTCAAGCAGCGCATCGGCATACGCCGTGATCTTGAAGAACCACTGGTTGAGGAGACGGCGTTCGACGACCGAGCCACACCGCCAGCAGACGCCGCCCTCTGCCTGCTCGTTCGCAAGCACTGTTTGATCGACCGGGCACCAGTTGACCGGCGCTTCCTTTTTATACGCAAGCCCGCGGCGGTACATCAATAAGAATAGCCACTGCGTCCAGCGATAATATTCGGGGCTCGATGTGTCGACCTCGCGCGTCCAATCGTACGAGGTTCCGAGCATGCGCACTTGGCGTCGCATGTTCGCGATGTTCGACTCGGTCCACACGCGCGGATGGATGCCGCGCTGGATCGCCGCGTTTTCCGCCGGCAAGCCGAACGCGTCCCAACCCATCGGGTGGAGCACGTTGTATCCGCGCATGCGTAAGAAGCGACCGATGACGTCGCCGAGCGTGTAATTGCGCGCGTGACCCACATGGAGATCGCCGCTCGGATACGGCAGCATCTCGAGCAGATAGAACTTGGTCTTGTCGGCCCGTTCAACAGCGCGGTTCTGACCGCTCTCCTCCCACGCGCGCTGCCATTTCGGCTCGATCGCTTGGGGCTCGTACGGCGGGATCTCCCTCAATGCCATAAGTCGATTGTTACAATGCGCTCCGGCGCTTGCCCTTGACGCGTCGATGACGCCACGGGAGTTTAGCGGCATGGAACGCTTCAAACCATATGCGCGCTGGGCCGCGGTCGTCGCGGGCGCAATCGCGCTCGCCTTCGCGTATTTCGTGCCGCATCGCTCGGACTCAGTCGTCGTGACCGACGACTCACCGCCGCCGCAGCAAGCGGCCGCAACGGCCGACGTCGCTGCCGTGTCGACCGCGCCCTCACCGGGTGCACCGTCACCAGGCGAGATCGCCGTCTACGTCTGCGGCGCGATCAAGCACGTCGGCGTCTTCAGACTCGCCCCAGGCTCGCGCGTCGTCGACGCCGTGAATCAAGCAGGCGGCCTTGCGAGCGATGCGGATGGCGAAGCGATCAATCTTGCGGAGCCGCTCGTCGACGGCATGAAGATCGACGTGCCGAAGAAAGGTGCGAAGCCCGAGACATATTCATTTGATTCCGTCGGCGCGACCTACGAAGTCGCCTCGGGTGGCTCGAGCGCAACAGGCACGTCATCGCACCGATCGACCCGCCACCGCAGCAGCGGGCGCACGAACGGTTCCAAGCTTCAGCCCGGTCAGACGGTCGACGTCAATACGGCGAGCGAGACCGAGCTAGAGCGCCTGCCGGGTGTCGGTCCGAGTCTCGCACGCCGAATCGTTGAATACCGCGAGGCGAATGGGCCGTTTGCGACACCGGACGATCTCCAGAACGTCTCGGGCATCGGGCCGAGCAAGTTCGCGAAGATGGAAGCCTTCGTCCGCGTCTGAAGGCATCCGTATCTCACTCCAGCACGTACCTAATTGCGGAGGTACGACCATGTCCAGATCGCTCGCTCTCGCTGCGTTGTGTTCGCTCTTCTTCTCCTTTTCCGCAAGCGCCGGTGCCACGACGACCGGGCTCAACGCCGTATTGTCGTCGCCCGACTGGCTCAACGGGCGGGTGAACGCGAGTGACGTCAGCGGCAAGGTCGTTCTCGTCGACTTCTACACGTTCGAGTGCATCAATTGTCAGCACGTCGAACCGAATCTGCGCAAGCTTTATCATGACACTCAGCGCAACGACCTCGTGATCATAAGCGTGCACAGTCCGGAGACGCCCTACGAGCACGATCGAGCGAATCTGAAGGCATCGTTCGCATCGCAAGGGGTCGCGTGGCCGGTCGTCGTCGACAACAGCTTCGATGTTTGGAACGCGTACGGCGTCTCCGCGTGGCCGACGCAGCTCATCTTCGATCGCCACGGCAAGCTGCGACAGACGATCGTCGGCGAAGGTCAAGACGATGCGGTCGATAGCACGATCAAGGAATTGATCGCCGAGCACTAGACCTGTGTGAACGAGGGGCCGTGTGAATGTGGTATGCCGAGCGAAGCTCGGCTTATGCGGCCCCTATATCCCGGCGAACCACTCGTAGCCCTG
>DASQJC010000169.1:0-3703 GCA_035631255.1 Candidatus Eremiobacteraceae bacterium
GCGTTGGCGTCGATACTCTTCGGATCGATTCCGAAGACGCGCATCAGTTGGCGGTACGCACCGGCATATGCATACTGGGCGAATGAGAAAGTCAACGGCGAAACGAGGCCGCCGTAGCTCTCCGCGATATTGCTGTTATCCCAGATGACCGCGTTCTGGGTTGTGACGGGCCGGGCCTGAAGGACGTACAGCACCCCATCGGACACCGCCCATTCGATGTCTTGGGCGCCGCCGAAGATAGCTTCGACGCGTCGTAGGACTTCGACGACCTCTAACAGCGCACGGTCGCATAAGGCCGCCGCGTCGGCTCGATCGGCCTTCACGGCGACCGTGTCGACGCCTGCAAGAGTGCTCGCACGGCGGTGTGCGGTGGTCTTGTGCGTGATCCGCCGCTCAACTATTTCCATGCTGCGCGAGACGTAGTACGTGTCGGTGTCGCAGTCTCCGCTGACGACGCCGCTTCCCAGTCCGTAGGTGGCGACGACAACGGCTCGGTCTTCGCCGTCGACCGGGTCGCGCCCGAACGCGACGCCAGACAGCTCCGATTCGACCATCAGCTGGACGATTGCCGCGGGCATGTGTCTAAGCGACGGATCGGTCGACGAGTCGTAGACACGGACACGCTCCGTCGCCCCGGACTCGCGAACTTCGCGAACGCGGGCCGTGACCTCCGTCGCGCCGACGAAGAGAAACGTCTCGAACATCCCGGCATACGATCTCGCTGCCCCGTCCTCTGACTGCGCCGAAGAGCGGACCGCGAACGTGGCCGATGCCGAACCTCGAGCGAGGCGTGCGCAGCGCTGCCGGATGACATGTTCGTCGAGCTGTTCGTCCGGCGGGATGACGAAGAACGGCGGAACGCGGAAGCCGGCCTTTTGCAGCCGGAACAAGGCGCTTGCTTTACCCCCAATCACGACGCTGCACCGATTACGAACGGTAACAGGCCAAGCGATGTGTAGAGCACCACGGTCCACGTTCCCGAGAACGCCTCGATGATGCGCGAGGCAGCGCGCGTTGGTCGCAGCAGAAACAGGCCCGCTACTCCGATCGCGCTCGCCAATGCGACGCCGAAGATCGGCGTATCGTATCGGTCGAACCCGACGATCGATGCGGCGGCAATTCCTAGAATGACCGTGATCAAGATGGCCGCGCACCAAACCGTCGTAGCTGTGGCACCACCCCAAAGCGAGGTGTATGTTTCGACGCCACGTTCCTCGTCTTGAGGGCTCCTGATCTTGCGGCCGATTTCGACGGCGATGCCGTTGCAGTACGTCACAGCCAAGAACCAAAGGAGTGCGTGCGGCGCCGCCGCGTGCGCGACGAGCCAATCGAACGATGAGATGTAGAAGTCGATCATCGGAACGATGATCATGTGGGACGCAATGTAGGCAGCCGGATGCAACCGCAGCCATCGGCCGACGAAAAATTCTCGAGACATCAGCGCGAAGTACGCCCAAACCGCGATTAGCATCGGGAGGAGCCGGGGGGCGATGAGGAGGGCGATGGCGAGCTGTACGAGACCGCCGCCGATCGCCACCGAAGCCAGTTCGCGCAATGTGACGAGCCCGCGTGGGACCGGGCGATACGGGCGGAATTTCGCGTCGTCCGCCGCGTCTTTCCACTCATCTGCGACACGCATCTGCGCAAAGAAGATCAGCGATGAAAGGAATCCCGCCGCGAGGATCCACCACGCGGGGAGCTGTGCGTGCCGCGCCCACGCCGAGTACGCGATCGCCGATGCGCTAAACGCAGCGATGACGACCCCGTGCGTGAGAAGCGGAAAGCGCTCACGCTGGTAGATCCAAAGCCGCTTCAGCATGCTACCGTTCCTCGAGCGAAACGCTGGTGCGCCGCCGCGAACTCGTCCGCGCAGATCGCACCGGAGATTGACAGCTCGCCGGCAAGCACGACGCCAGCCACAATCTCGGCGAGTGCCGCGGCATCAAGCGGCCCACCGGAACGTATCAGGTCTAGCGCCGCCTTCGGCGTGGGGAGGGCGGTGCCGCCGCCTACCGTTCCAACGATCACGTTCGGGAGGGTGACGCACGCGTAGAGATCGCCGCGCTCGTCGACTTCAAATCTCGTGATTCCGCAAGCGGACTCTGCGACGCAGGCGACATCTTGACCGGTTGCGATCGCAAGCGCGGCGATACCGTTTGCATAGTGTCCTTGGATCCCGACTGATCCGGACATCGCGGCGCCGATAGCTCCAAGACGCCAGTAGTCGGCCATGTGGCGAGGCTCGACGCGCAGATACTCGAAGACAAGCGGGCGGGGTAGGCAGATATCGGCGCTTACTCGCCTACCCCGTACGGACGACATGACCCGAGCGGTCGCCTTCTTGTCGCCGGAACAGTTCGCTTCGACGACCTGTGCGATCACCTCGACTGGAGAGTTTTCTGCTATGTGACGACAGAGAGCGGCCGTGGCAAACGTGACCATGTTCTGTCCAGCCGCTTCGCCGGTTAGAAAGCCGCATCGCAAGTATACGTGGTTGCCCTCGATGATGGGATCGATCGCGATGCAACGCGTATGACGCGAGGTGCGTTCGGCGGCCGCCGTCAGATCGACATGGGCATTGCGTATCCAGCGGGCAAAAGCCATCGCGTGGGGCAGAGACCGAAGCACAAAGGCCGGAGTACGCTCCATGCGCTCATCCAGGACCGCCGCGTTGCACCCACCGGCAAGCGCAATAAGGCGCATGCCGCGATTGTACGAGGCTACAAGCGCGGCTTCGGTCGTCGCGAGCGGGATGGGATACGCGCCTCGAGCCGCCGAGCCGAAGATCCGAAGCGGTCCGGCGATGCCGACGGGTACACGCGCGACCCCGACGTAGTTCTCTATGTTGCGTGCGTATGTGCTTGCCTCGTCAGGCACCGTGGCACTTGAGAATGTAGCATCCATGCCAGCATGCTAGCCGAGAACAAGCGCTTGGGTCGTCCGTAGGAATACGGAACGTCGCGAAAGTGTAGCGTGTTCAAATCGCCCCGCCAACGGGCGAACAAAAGCGCAATCCTTTGCACTGCAAGGGATTGCGCTTCTCGATTATTGCGGGGGCGTGATTTGAACACGCGACCTTCGGGTTATGCTTGCTACTTCGGCTTTCGCCGCTCCACCGATCAGATGGATTCGTAGTCTGGACTTTCCCTTCACCCCGACGCTGGCGTCTGGGTGCCTGCCGTCAAGTCTCTACACCTTCCTCACATCAGTGAGGCTTGGCTCGGGATTACCCTGCTACCGGCTTCCCCGACTTTGACAGGTATCCCGCAAGAATCGCTTCCTGCGGAGCCCACATGGCGATCGACTCTTGATGGATGGCGCTTCAGCAGATGAGCGCTTCGCGATCGCTTGAGTTTCGAGCCCGACGAGCTACCGGACTGCTCCACCCCGCGTCCCGTAGGTACAACGCTCCGTGCGAGCGTACCTGTCGAAACCATGTCGCATCCATCGACATTTTCCATAGTCGCCTGCGATCCGGACTTCAACGAAGTCGGCGTAGCCGTGCAATCGAAATTTCTTTCGGTTGGCGCTGCGGTGCCATGGGTGATCGGCGGCGTAGGGGCGATTGCGACGCAGGCGTGGGCGAATACAACGTATGGTCCGCGCGGTCTCGCGCTGTTGCAAGAAGGTAAGTCGCCAGCAGAGGCGATCAGCTGGCTCACGGATTCTGACGACCATCGAGACGATCGTCAGCTCGGCATCG
>DASQJC010000170.1:0-9218 GCA_035631255.1 Candidatus Eremiobacteraceae bacterium
CCATGTCTTCGCACGAATCGAGCGGCTTCAAGAGTTCGACGCGCGCGCCGGCCGAAGAGAACGCGTCGCGTAAGGACTCCCACTCGCGGCGCGCCGCTGCCTTGTCAACGTTGCCCGCATTGCCGGCCATGAACGCGTTCTTCACGTCGATGACGTCGAATCGATCGGGCGGACAGAGCACGGCGCCGACTGTTTTCGGCATCGGATCCAACGCGTCGACCGAGAAGTTCTTCGGCAGATGTTCGGGGCGCTCGTAGACGATCGCGCGCAACGCGCTCACGAGCGCCCCGCCCGCTCGCGGACTGACTCGACGTCGAGCTTCATCTGACGCACGAGCGCGCCCGGACCGTCGTAGCGGATCTGATCGCGGATGTGGCGCCAGTCGCGCAACGACAGTTGGTCGCCGTAGATGCTTCCATTGAAATCGAGCAGGTATGCTTCGACGACGCACTGCTTTCCGCCGAACGTCGGCTTCGAGCCGATGCTGACGACAGCCGTGCGATCGTCGCCGTCGTGATGCGCGACCGCCGCGTAGACACCATCGGGTGGGATGAGCTTATCATCCGCGATGCGCAGATTCGCGGTCGGAAAACCGAGCAGATTTCCGCGGCCGTCGCCCGCTTCGACGATCCCGCGCACGGTGAACGGCGAACCGAGGAGCCGGTCGGCCTCGTCGAAACGCCGCGCCTCGATGAGCGAGCGTATCCGCGAGCTCGAAATCGTCTCGCCGTCGCCTTGGGTCATCACCGCGCACTCGAATCGGCAGCCGAGCGATTCGAGAACGCGTTTCGCGAGCGCGACGTCGCCCGCGGCGCCCTTGCCAAAGCGCCAATTGTCGCCGACGATGAGCTCTTTCACGTGCAGCCGTGAGACGAGAATGTCGCGCAAGAACGTCTCCGCATCGATCTGCGCGATGCGATCGTCGAACTGGAGCAAAAGGAGCAGATCGAGCCCGCACGCGGCGAGCAAGTTCACTTTTTCGTCAGCCGTCGTGATCGCTTTGGGCGCGTCGTCGGGATGCAAGAACGCTTGCGGATGATGCTCGAACGTGAGCGCCGCCGCCAGTTGACCCGGCCGCCGCTGATCGACGAGGCTGCGCAGCACGGCGCGGTGCCCGAGATGGACGCCGTCGAAGACGCCGATCGAGAGCAACAAGTCGTCCGGACGATCATAACCTTCGATGCTGCGGATGATCTGCATCGGCGTCAGGAGTTCTCGCCGGCGGCGGCGATGACCCGCACCGGTTCGAGACGTGAGTCCTGGGCGCGCGCGACTCCAATGATTTCGCCGCGATGCGTCGCGAGCACAAAGCCGCCGCGCGACTCGATACCTGCCGTCAAAGTCGAAGCGACGTCGTTGCCGTGCGAAAAGCGCGCGGCTGAGGCGTCATCGAGCGCGGCTCGCGGCAGCTCGAGCACCTCGAGCGGATCAACTGCGCAGGCAACTCTATCGCGAGCGATCTGCGCTGGAGTAACCGCATCGGCGAGCGCGAACGGCCCAGCGCGAGTCCGGATCAAGAAAGCGAGGTGCGCCGGCAAGCCGAGTCGTTCGCCAATCTGCTCGCATAACGTGCGCACGTACGTGCCCGCGGAGCAGTCGACCGCCATGCGCGCGCGATCGTCGCGCGAATCGAGAACGCGAAGCGCCGATATCCGCACCGTCCGCGCGCGACGCTCGACCTCGCGTCCGGCTCTCGCCGCCTTGTAAAGCGGGCGTCCGTCGATCTTGACCGCCGAGTACATCGGCGGCACTTGCTCGATGTCGGCGACGAGCGAGGTCGCAACATCGAGAAGGCGATCAGCCCAATCGTGGGGCACCGCGGCTGACCGGGTGACGCGCCCTTCGGCATCGCCGGTATCGGTCGCGGTGCCGACGCGAAGCTCGAAGACGTACGATTTGTCGTCGGCCGGCAGATACGGGATGAGCCGCGTCGCCTGGCCGATCGCGAGCACAAGCACGCCGCACGCCGAAGGGTCCAGCGTGCCCCAATGGCCGAGTGACCCCGCACCAAGCCGCTTGCGAACCCAAACGCCGAATGCCGTCGATGAGATGCCCGGCGGCTTGAACGCGTTGACGAAGCCGAAGGGGACGCGGTCGCGGGTCACGCGCTAGTGCGCCTGGCTCGTCTCGCTCATGTTCGACCGGATCGCGGCGAGCACACGCTCGATAGCCGCATCGCGCGGCCCCGCGACTGTCGCGCCCGCGGCGCGGAAATGGCCGCCGCCGCCAAGCGCGCGTGCCATCTCCATGACGTTGAAGCGTCCGCGCGAGCGTAAGCTCAAGCGATATCCGCCGTCGGCGCTCTCCTTGAACAGTGCCGCGATCTCACAGCGGTCGACGACGCGCAACGCGCCGACGACGTCTTCGAGATCTTCATGCGTCGCGCCGTACTCCTCGAGCATCGCCTGCGTGACGATTGAATAGCAGATACCGTCGTCGGTCAGCTGCGCGTCTTCGAGCGCACGGCCGAGCACCTTCTGGCCCGCGAACGTGCGGGTGTAGTAAAGCTGCTCGGTGATGAGGTCTTTATCGGCGCCGGCCTCGATGAGCGCTGCGCCTAGCCGCATCGTGTGCGGTGACGCGTTGCTGTATTGGAAGCAGCCCGTATCGGAGATGAGCGTGCCGAGCAGACACGTCGCGATGTCGGGCGTGACTTTCACGCCGAGCGAGAAGATGAGACCGAGCACGAGCGACCCCGTCGCGGCTTCGCTCTCGTTGACGTAGTTCCAGCGGCCGAAGCGCTTGTTGCCGAGGTGATGATCGATGTTGACGATGCGCTCGCGCGGCACCCACTGGAGCGCCTTGCCCGCGCGCGACTGGTCGCTCATGTCGAAGAACAGGAAGATCGCGTCGTCGCCGACGCCGTCGAACGTCCGCTGCGTGTGCTGCCACTCGGGCATGAAGCGCAAGTTGCGCGGCACGTCGTCGTCGAGGAAGTATGTGACGCGCTTGCCGAGCGTCTTGAGGGCAAGACCAAGTGCGTACCCGCTGCCGAGGACGTCGCCGTCGGGTTTCTCGTGCGCGCACATGACGAACTGGCGATGGGAGCGCAGGCACGCCGCCACCTCGGCGGCGTCCGCGAGCGCGTTCGCCTTGCCGTTAGTCGGCGCCGTGTTTTCTTGACTCATCGCTTTTGTGGACCTCGTCGAGGATCGTCGACATGCGGACGCCGCGCGCGATCGAGTCGTCGCGAACGAAGGTGAGCGTCGGCGTGCGTCGCATCCGCATCCGTTTGCCGAGCTCGACGCTCAAGAAACCCGATGCAGACTGCAAGCCGCGCATCGTCGCGCTTTGCGCGCGGCCGTCGCCCATCGGGCTTGCATAGATGCGTGCGCTGCGCAAATCGGGGCTGACATCGCAACCCGTGAGCGTGACAAAGCCGATACGAGGATCCTTGAGGTCTTCGTGGATCACTTCGCTCAGCTCGCGTACTATCTCGTGCTCGACGCGCGCGAGGCGCTGCGTTTTTGCGTCCGGGTGGTCGTGCACCCTCATATCCCCGTACAGGCGTTCGATGTCTAGTGTGTTAGTGATCGGATGCAGCCGCATCGTCACGCGCCGCATCATCGGGTTCGCTATCGGCGAGCCACGATCTCGATTTGTCGTCCGTGCAGCGCTCGAGAGCCCAGCGCCGCACGACGTGTGCACGCTCTTCGTCGCCGCACTCGAGCAGCGCATCGACGAGCTGCGATGCGGCCATCGCCCAATGTTCGTCGGGTTCGTCGACGTTGATGAGCACGGCGGCTGCGAGATGCGCGATGGCGGCCGGCCACTTCTCGATGTTCGCATATGCCGCGCCGATGTCCGCATGGAGCCCGGCTGAGGTCGGATAGCGTTCGAGGCCGGCATGCAAGATATGCTCTTCGCGCTCGTCGTTGCCGAGCTCGAGGCACAGCGACGCCATCAACTGGATGCCGTCGGGGCCGAGATCGCCGGATGCGTCGAGCGGCTCGAGCAGAGCGAGCGCGCGACGGAGCTCGTTGCGCTGCGTCGTCGTCCATGGCTGGTCGTCGCTGCCGTGCGCGACGATGACGTTGAAGTAGATCTCGTGGGCCTGTTCGACCGCGTCTCTGTCCATTGTCTTATCTTCCCGGTCGATCCCGGTCGAGTTGAAGCTCGACCGCTACAAAGTCGAATGCGGTCTTCAGACCGCTGCTGCGACCTCCTCGGTCGTGAAGAACTCGAAGACGTCTCCGTCTTTGACGTCGTTGAAGTTCTCGATGCCGATGCCGCACTCGTAGCCTTCCGCGACTTCGCGCGCATCGTCTTTGAACCGCTTGAGCGACGACAGCCTGCCTTCATATATCTGCACGCTGTCACGCATGACCCGGACGCCGGCGTCGCGCGTAACGCGCCCGTTGCGGACGTAACAGCCGGCGATCGTGCCGATCTTGCTCACCTTGAATATCTTGCGGACTTCCGCCTCGCCGAGGATGACCTCGCGCGTCTGCGGCTTGAGCATGCCCGACATCGCGGCCTTGACTTCATCGATGACGTTGTAGATGACGTCGTAGAGCCTCACATCGACGCCCTCTTGCTGCGCTTTGCGCGAAATCGCGGCATCAGGTCTGATGTTGAAACCGATGATGATCGCGTTCGACGCGCTCGCGAGCGTGACATCCGATTCGTTTATGCCGCCGACGCCCGAATGGATGACGCGCGTGCGGACCTCTTCGTTCGCGAGGCCGTCGAGCTGCGACCGCAGCGCCTCGACCGAACCTTGCGCATCCGCTCGGATGATGAGGTTGAGGTCTTTGACGACGCCCTCTTTCGCCGCCGCGAGGAACCCGTCGAGAGTGACCGGGCGGCGTGCCGTCGCCATGCGCTGTTCGCGCTTGCGCTGGCTGCGCTTCGCTGCGAGTTCGCGCGCGTCGCGTTCGTCGCTGACGACTTCGAGCGTGTCGCCGGCGGCAGGGACGTCGGACAATCCCATGATCTCGGCCGGGATCGCCGGGCCGGCGCGCTTGATCGACTCGAGCTTGTCGTCGAAGAGCGCGCGGATGCGGCCCCAGGTGGAACCGACGACGACGGTCTCGCCGGAGCGCAACGTGCCGTTCTTCACGAGTACCGTCGCGACCGGACCGCGCGAGCGGTCGAGGCGCGCTTCGATGATGACGCCTTGCGCACGCCGGTTCTTGTTCGCCTTGAGATCGAGCAGGTCGGCGTTGAGGAGCACCATCTCAAGCAATTCGTTGATGCCGGTCTTCTGCTTCGCCGAGACCGGGATGAACTGCGTCGTGCCGCCCCAGTCTTCGGGCGTCAGACCGTAGTCGGACAGCTGTTGCTTGACGCGATCGACGTTCGCGTTCGGCTTGTCGACCTTGTTGACCGCGACGACGATCGGCACGCTCGCAGCTTTGGCGTGGTTCATCGCTTCGATCGTCTGCGGCATGACGCCATCGTCCGCCGCCACGACGAGGATCGCGACGTCGGTGACTTTCGCACCGCGCGCGCGCATCTCGGTGAATGCTTCGTGGCCGGGAGTATCGATGAACGTCACCTTGCGTTCGCCGACGTCGACGGTGTACGCACCGATGCGCTGCGTGATGCCGCCCGCTTCGCCGGCGGCGACCTTCGTCTCGCGAATCGCGTCGAGCAACGACGTCTTGCCGTGGTCGACGTGACCGAGCACGGTGACGACCGGCGGCCGTGGCGTGAGCGAGCCCGGCGGATCGCTCTCGGTGAGGATCTCGACGGTCTCTTCATCCGCCTCTTTGACGGCCGCGTTGAAACCGAATCGGCGCGCGACTTGCTGCGCGACGTCGGGCGACACATGCTGGTTGACCGTTGCCATCGTGCCCATCTTGATGAGCTGGCCGATGACCTGGCCCGCAGGCACGCTCATCGCCGACGCGAGTTGCTGCACGGTGATGAGGTCGGGGATCTCGAGATCTTTGAGAACCGTCGGCTCGGCTGCAGGCGCTGCCGCGGTACGGTGCGGCTGCTGCTTCTTGAGGAGATTCTCGCGCTCGCGCTCTTTGCGAGCGCGCTCGAGCTCTTCCTTAGACTTTCTGCGCGCGCCGGGCGCTGGTCCGGTCGGACCAGAGATCGGACCGCCGGGGACCGGCCGGCCGCCTGGCATCATCGGCCTCGGCGCGCCAGGACGCATCATGCCGGGGCGCATCGGAACGCCGCGGCCGCCAGGGGGCACGCCCATGCCGGGCCGAGCCGGGATGGGGCGCGGCGCCGGACGCTGCATCGGGCCGGCCGGCGGCACTTGCTTGATGGCAGGCGAAGGCGCAGTCGGATCGGCGGATGCGGCTGGAGCGATCTTGTGATGGACGGGCGAGGGCGCCTTACGGCGCGGCGGCACCGGGCGCAAGACCGGTGCGGCGGGCTCGACTTGCGCGGCGGGTGCGGCTTCGACGACGGGTTTCGGCGTTACGGGCTTCTCGGGCGCTTCGACGACGGCGGTCTCCGCCTTCGCGGGCGCGCCGTTGCCGGCAGCTGCCTTCTTCGGCACCACCTTGTGCGTTTTCGCCGCTTCGGCGAGATCGCCGCGCAGCACGCCTTTGACGATGCGCGCGCGATGCTCGTCGATGACGCTCATATGCGTCGACGCGCGAATGCCCACCTTACCGAGGAGGGCGATCGTGTCTTTGCTCGAGAGATTGAGCTCTTTCGCGAGCTCGTGGACTCTAACTGTTGCCATGCTTACGGCCGCGCACTTAGCGGCCTAACGTTTCCTCCGGCCAGTCAACTTCAACCAAACCGCGGTATCTCTTGTTCTTCCCTAACTTTTCCTTGCACGCTTTCGAGCACACGTAGGCGCCACGCCCCGCAAGCCGGGCAGCGGGGTCGGCCCGCCAGCCCGAATCGGGGTTGCGGACGAAGCGCATGAGTGATCTCTTCGCCGCGCGCGTCCGGCAGCCGACGCACTGCCGGATCGGGACGTGGATGCCGGCGTGACCGACAGCCGCAGTGCTCATCTGGTTCGTCGTGGCGTCCGTGATGTCTTGCCCTACTGCCCCGGCGGTGCGAACATCGAATCGGGCAACGCGATGTTGTCGTCGACGGATGTGACGGCTGCAGGATCGCCGAGCGAGCCGTCCATTTTGACGACTTGCTGCAAGCGCGGATAGGATTCGCCGAGGGGGCCGGTGTCGAGCGGCCCGACCGAATACAAGTGCGACACAGTACCGGCGACGATGCGGCCATACGTCGGCAAGTATGTCTTCTCGTCGAGCATGATGTCGCGGCCGTAACCGCGCGCATCGCGAACTTTGATGACGTAGTACTCGACGCCGTTGACGTGCGTCTCGCCGGATGTGACGCTCAGCGATCGGGGATCGCCGCCGGCTCCCGAGGCGAGGCCCTCGACCCATCGTGCAGCAGCGCCGCTCAAGACGAGCACGTTGCCGCTGACATTCTGCGCCCACGCCGTCGTGCCGTCAAAGCCAAGCGATGCTCGCAGTCCGGTGCCTTCGATCGACACGATTTCGAGGTACTTGTCGGGCCGCTTCGCCATGATCGAATACGTCACGAAGTGGTTGTCCACGTAACCGCTCGCGGTTATCGCGATCGACTGGATCTGTTTGACCCTGTCGAGATGCATCGCGTGCGCATAGCTCGCGACAAGCGACTTGACGTCGGGCGGCGAGCTCGATGCGCTCGACGAGCTCGGCGCGGCCGCCGTCTGCGCGAATGCGCAGGCGAGGACGAGCCCGCCGATCAGGATCCGGCTAACTGCGATCGGCCGCACCTTCAGGCGTCTCTTCGGCTACGGTTTCTTCGTCGCCGCCGAGCGTCATGCGCTGGAGCTCTTGAAGCTTGCGGATGAGTTCTTCGTCTTGCGCGAGCATCTCGGGCGTCAGCTCGACACCTGTCTGCTCGGCCGCGACCTCCGCCATTGCGGCAAGCTCTTCACGCTCTTGATCTTCTTCTGCGCGCTGGGCGACGACCTCAGCCCACTGCTCCTCGTTGTGGATGTCGATCTTCCAGCCGGTGAGGCGCGCCGCAAGGCGGACGTTCTGCCCTTCCTTGCCGATCGCGAGCGAGAGCTGGTAGTCTGGCACGACGACTTCGGCGAGATGCTCGCGCTCGTCGAGGTGCACCTCGATGACCTTCGCGGGCTGGAGCGCGTTCGCGACATACGCTTTCGGATCGGCCGACCACTGGATGACGTCGATCTTCTCACCGTGGAGCTCATCGCTGATGTTATTCACGCGCGAGCTGCGCGGGCCGAGACACGCGCCGACCGCATCGATGTCGTCGGCTTCGGTATAGACGGCGACTTTTGACCGTGAACCGGCTTCACGCGCGACGCCTTTGATCTCGACGAGGCCCTGATTGACTTCTGGCACTTCCTGTTTGAACAGCTCGGCGACGAGCTGCGGATGGCTGCGCGATACGATGATCTGCGGACCGCGATTCGTCTTGCGCACTTCCATGACGTAGACGCGGACGCGCGCGCCGATGCGGAACGACTCGCGCGGCACCTGCTCGGAAAGCGGCAGGATCGCTTCGGCCTTCTTGTCGAGGTCGATGAGCATGTTCCGCTGCTCGTAGCGCAGGACGTTGCCGTTCGTCAAGGTGTCGACTTTGTCGTTGAACTCGTCGAACACCATGTCGCGCTCCGCCTCGCGGATGCGCTGGACGATGACCTGCTTCGCCGTCTGTGCGGCGATGCGGCCGAACTCTTTCGGGGTCACTTCGATGTCGAAGTTCGAGCCGAGCTCGTACTTGTCGCCGGCCTCGGCCTTCGAGATCTCCATGACCGGATCGGTGACTTCTTCGACGACGGCCCGTCGCGCGAAGACGCGATACGAACCGTCTTGCCGGTCGACGACGACGACCGGATTTCCGGCGGCTTCGGCTTCCTTGACGAAGTTGCGCTTGTAGGCGGAGACGAGCGCCGCTTCGAGCGCTTCGATGAGCACCTCGAACGAGAGGCCTCGATCGCGCTCGAGCTCGCGGAGCGCATTGATGAGCTCTGCGTTGGGCGTGGTCGGTCCCGTGACGGTCGCGGTTTGCGCGCCTGCCGTCGCCTTCTTGGTCGTCTTACGTGGAGCCATTGAAATCCTGAAGCCTTAGAGACTAGCAAAGGAGCGGGCTAAAACCCACTCCTCTTGGTTCGTACCACGCGTATTTTACCACGGATGAGGGTGGTTTACAACCCCCGGACAGCCGCCGATAACTGCTAACGACAGTGAGGACATCGGTGCGAAAGAAGACCAGGCGGACGACGTTTGCGGCACGGCCGCTGCGCCGCTTTCCAG
>DASQJC010000171.1:0-3414 GCA_035631255.1 Candidatus Eremiobacteraceae bacterium
CAATCGTTCGCCGATAAACGGTCGCTGTGCCCGCGCTCGGATACGGCTCGACCGCGACGATGCCTTCACCCGCACCGTGCCCGAAGAGCAGCGTGCGTGTTTCGTCCATCGTTACGAACCGCCGTGCGTCAGCGAGGCGGGTACGTGCTTGGGACGGGAACCGGCGGCGTTCCGGAGGGAGGGGTCGGTGTGTAATATTGGTTCGGCCCGTACGTCGCGACAGCGGACGGCGACGGACTCGGTGTCGGTGTCGGGCTCGGACCCGGCGTCGCACGCTTCACTGGCGTGGGCGTCGGATGGCCGTGGACGTACGATCCTAACGACAACGAGACAGTCGTCGTCGCTGTGATGTGATTGCCTTGCGCGCCGGAGAGCTGCGCATTGATGCTCGACCGCATCGCCTGGCCGATGAGGAGCCGGTCGCGTTGGTCGTAATACGTCGTGCCCCCGACGTCGAAGACGCCCTTCGCGTGCATCCCCTCGATCATCGTATCGAAGTTGCCGGTGCCGGTGCTTTGGATGGCGTACGTCGGATAGCCGAGATACGTCTTTTCACCGACGACGGTGGCTTGCGTATCGACCGTCATCGGCACGACACCGGGCAGCTGCATCGACTGGCTGAACTTCTCGCCGACGTAGAGCGTTCGGCTGCGATAGGGACGCGATGCTTCGCTCAATGCCTGGATGTATTGCATCGTCGTCGCATCTTCGCCGCCCTCACCTGCGACAGATCCATCCGGCGCGATCCGCATGAGCAGCGTCCGATTGACGATCGTGGTCCCGGACGTTCCGGCGGAGTTGAGCGCGACGTCGACTTTCGCGTGGACGGATCCATCCGAGTCAGTCCGAAGGCCCGTGATCGTCTCGGTGCCGTAGACGTTCGTCTTGACGGCGACGGGCGGCTGTGTCGTGTTCGGTGCGGGCGCGATGTTCACGTTGACGCCGATCGACAGTCCGTATTTGACGACATCGCCGACGTGCAGGAAGATGTTCGAAGCGGCGAGTGCGCTAGCCGCAAAGGATAGCACGAGCGCCGAGCATGCGATGGCTGCGATCGTACGTCCTAAACTCATCTTAGCGTAAACGCAACCTCTCTTGTTCGCCGTTCGTCGGCTCGGCGCGCCCTCGTGCACGGTCGCGGGCAGGGTTGGCCCGCTAACGGGACAAAACCTTCGCTCCTCGCGCGCGCTCCAACGAGTCGCGCGCCGATCGTCACGCGTCTGAGGTGTTCTCATGATCGTCCGTCGTCTTGTCTCGATGGTCGTTCTCGCCGGCGTCGTCGTCGGGCTCGCGTCGTGTGCGCAGCTCGGCCAATCCACCGGCTCGGACCCGCTCGGCATCCAACACACCTACATCTATACCGCGATAGGCGCGAGCGACGCTGTCGGCTTCGGTTCGACGGTTCCGTGCCCGACGGCGCCCGTCGTGATCGGACCGGACACCGAGCAGATGCCGTCACCGGTGAATTGTCCTGGCGGCAAAGGATACATCCCCAGCATCGCAAGCCGCCTGACGTCATCGACCGGCGCCGTCGTGCTCACCGACCTCGGCATCTCAGGTGCAGTCGCCGGTCCGACCGAGCGCACGCTCGGGAATACCTACGAGCCGCTCTTGTTCGGGAACTGCGCGTCGAGCGGGCCCGATGTATGCATCCCCGGCGATTTCATCGACGACGAGCTGCCGCTCATCCCCGGCAACCAGGATCTCGTCACGATCTTCGCGGGCGGCAACGATACGGAGGCGATCGTCGCTCATGTCGCGGTCGCGTGCGCAGAGTGCACGCAGCAGCAGATCCAGATGATGATAGGCGCCGACGTGACGAATTTCGCGAACGACTATCTGACGCTGATCGGCGCCATCCACAAGTCGCTTCCGTTCGCGCGGATCTACGTCGCGAACTTGCCGAATTTCGCGCTGATCCCGAGCGGGGTCTGCATCGGCTCGGATCCAGGCAGTCCACCGCCGTTCTGCGGGCCAAACGATCCGGCGCTCGGCCAACCTGGCCTCCAGCAATTGCTCGGTGTGGTCTCGACGGCGATCGACGCCAATGTCATCAACCTGTTCGCAAGCAACGGGATACCCGTCGTCGACTTGGAGTGCAATCCTGAATCGTACGACCCGAAGAATTTTTACGTCGACGGTTTCCATCCCGACGACCAGGGTTATTCTACCTTCGCGCTGCTCTACACGCTCATGATCGAGAACTTCGGCGGCCCGCCGCCTGCCGGCAACTGCCAATTCTCTTCAAGCACGATGCATGGTGGACTTGGCACGCTGCACCACGGCAAGCTCCGACATCTCCGTTATTGAACGAGGCGCGCCTGAATAGTAATTCGATGCGCGCGGCTGCTCGTACGGTAGTCGCGCTCATCGCTTTTGTCGCATGTGCAACGGTGGCGTCGCCGGCGAAGGCCGACGACGGTTACGACTCGCCGCTCGCTCAGGCCGTCCGCGCTGCGACAGAGCAGTATCGCCTTCAGCTGTGGGCCACCGGAGACGACTACGTCCAGTCGACGACGTATGTCGCGAGCTTCGGCGTCATGTTCACGAACCACGACCGGTTCGATCCCATCGATCTCGCGCATCCTACGGTCCTGATATACGACCAAGCCGGCCGGCTCGTCGCCGTCGAGTATCAGTTCACGCCGACGACGAAGCCGAGCGCCGACTTCGCGAGCGTGCCGAAGGACGCGTGGTTCGACATCCCGCGTCATCTGCATTACAACATCGTCGTCGACGGCAAAGCGTACTACGCGCAGGCAGAATGGCCGACGACGGACGATCCGACCGCGGCGAATCTCATCAAACGCGGCCTCATGCCGGCGGACGCAAAGCTCGTTTTCGCATTCGTGCATCCGGCGACGCGCGCGTTTGTCGTTTGGGCGTGGCTGCCGAACTCGGACGGCCTCTTCGCAGGCGACAATCCGCTGCTCCCATCGCAGTAACTTAGGAGCGGTCGAGATTTTATCTCGACCGCCGCGGCCCGGCCTTAGCGGCGTTCAAGGGATTCGGGGCCTTCTTCCTGACTCGATTGAAAGTAGAGCGATGAAGATGATCAAGCGTCGACTAATGTTGGCGACTCTTGTCGTCATGATGCCTTTGGGCGTGCTGGGAGCGAGCTTGGGGCCGGCAGCCGCTGCGAGTGCGACTACGGCGAGTACGACCGCGACCGCAGCACCAAGCTCGGCGCCAACATTCAAACCTCCCGTCCTAAAGATGTCGCGAATTTACGTGCCGCAGATCAAAGAAACCGTTCTAATAATCTGGGTGAGTCAAGAACCGGGCGTGGACTTTCCCGTCGAGGCGGACACGGTTTTTAGCCATATCGTTCACTCACTCCGTAACTCGAATATCCAGGTCTGCCTAGTTCGAACGACGCTGACCCAAACGAGCACAAACGCCTTAGGAGCCGTC
>DASQJC010000172.1:0-6627 GCA_035631255.1 Candidatus Eremiobacteraceae bacterium
GCGCTCGCGTTGTTCGCGCGCCCAGCCCTCGCTGATCCCCAAACTCCGACGATCCTCGTCGACGGCTATACTGTGCAGACCGACGTGCCGCCGGTCGTCATCGACGGACACGTGCTGGTTCCGCTGCGCGGCGTTTTCGAACGCTTCGGCGCCGATGTGGAATTCGACGCGGCGGAGAACGCGGCGATCGCCCAGCGCAACGGCACGACCGTGAAGGTCGTCGTCGATAATCCGATCGGGTGGGTGAACGGAGCGCGCGTCGCGCTCGAAACGCCCGCGCGGGAGATCGCCGGCCGTATCGAGGTGCCGCTGCGATTCCTCGCGGAAGCGCTTGGCGTGTCCGTCGATTACGATGCGTCGTCGAACACCGTTGTCATCGTCAGCGGCGAGCGGCCCGGTAATTTCGTCGCCGCCGGTCCCGGGACGCCGCCGTACGCGCACGCGTCGCTCGCTTCGACCTACGGCGGGTCCGGCAGGACGGGATCGCCGCCCACCGTCGACGGTCAACAACCGTCACCCAACGCGGTCATCGGCACCGAGTACCCGCAGATCTATGCGCGACTCGGGGGCGGGTCGTCGGCGGTCGATCCTGCGACGGTGCGAGTCGTCGTCGACGACGTCGACGTCACCGATCAGTCGACAGTATCATCTGCCTACATTGCGTACACGCCGAGCGACCAGATGACCGGCGGAACGCACACCGTCGACGTCAGCGGTCAATCCGATGACGGCACGCCGTTCGATTCGCAGTGGTCGTTCACGATCCAATCGTATTCGTCGACGGATTTCGTCTCATCGATCGTCGGCTACAACGCGCCGATGTTCGGCTACTCGCGGTTCGGCTTCTTCCCGCCCGGGTTCTCGGTGTTCGCACCCGGACCGCAGTTCTTCGTCTTCGGTCAGCCGATCGTCATCGTGTTCTTCAGCCCGTTCTTCCCGAACGGTACCGGTTTCTTCTCGCTGTCGGGCGTGCCCGGTCAGTTCGTCATGTCGCCGTGGCTCGGATGCCCGGGCTTCTTCTGGGGATCGTTCAACGTGCCGCAAGGCGTGCTTTCGCCGAACTCGATCGTCGCCGCGCACTTCACCACCTCGGATGGACGGACCGTCATCGCGCACGCGACCGCGCCGCTCCACATCGACGGCACGCGCAAGACGCTGCCTCCATCGCTTCGCTTCGCGGTGCGCGGCCATCTGGTCAATCGCCCGCTGACGCCGCGTTCGCTCGTCGCTTTCAACCGCGTCGAGCGCGCCGTCGTCATACCGCGTCACACGGCGATCACGATTGAGCGCATCGGGCGTATGCCCGTTCGGATGGCGATCCCGATCGCGCGGCGCGTCGTGCCGATGCCGATCGCGAGGATAGCTCCGCCGAGACCGATGGTCGTGCGTCCGGTCATCCCAGCGCGTACGGTCGTACCAGTCGGGCGACCTGTTGTGATGCCGCCCGTGACGATTCCGCGCATACCGGCACCGGTCGCCATCCCGCGCAAGCCGCCGAACGCATAGGTTCAAGAAAGCAGCCCGCGAAGCCGGGGTTCCTCTTGGCCATTGAGGCCTTCACCTTCTTGGGGAGGAGCCAATGAGGCATAGGATATCTTTAGTTCCTGCGCTTGTAATCTTCATTATTGCGCCGATGCGCGCTTCGGCGGACTGCTCCACGTTGCTCGCGTCGCCGGCTGCCACAGTTCAGGGCAAGTTTCTGGCTATCACCGGCTATCAATATTCGTACCCGCTGAGGGGCGTGGCTGTCGGCATCTCGTCGCCCGGGTTGCCGCTCGCCGCAAGCTACGAGTTCGCCAATGGCTGGTCAACGATAGCGACTGTGCTGCCGGCGGGTGCGACCGCAGGCGAATTCGAGAGTGTGTTCGAGGATTTCAATGCGACGGTTATCGCGGTAGGATGGTCTTACGGTGCGGGCGGCTACAAGCCGCTGATTGAGAGGCTGAGCGGATCCTCTTCCAGCGTTCTTCCGAATCCGTCCTTTCTTCGACATGCCACATCCCTCCAGAGCATCAGCGGTGTGCCTACCGAGGTCGGCCGGTATTGGATAGCTGGTGCTTCCGTCGCCGGCTTCTTCGACGGAGCGACTTGGCACGACCACAGCGCGTTCGCGCACGATTCCGGCTACCACGTCGAACTGACGGGCATTGCGGTCAGGGGCGATAACGACGTGTGGATCGTCGGCGCAGAGAAGCACTTCCCGACGACCAAGCCGCTCATCGAACACTGGAACGGAAAGTCGTGGAGCCTCGTCGCCGACCTTGGAACTGAATCTGAACTCGTCGGCGTCTTCGCCGACACCCATGGCGTTTGGGCGGTCGGGCGCTCGGCGTCCGGCGCTCCCTTCGCGGAGCGCTCGGACGGATCGAAATGGTCGGCGCCGCAACTGCCCGCGAGCATCTTAGCGATGCAGGGCGAATTCACGTCGGCTTCTAGATGGTTCTATTCCGGCTCGACGTGGGTATCCGGCTGGTACACCGCGCCGGGCTCATCGAACGCTAAGCTCCCCCTCGTCGTCCACCTAAAACGATCATTGGACCAGTGGACGATCATCGACACGACCGCGACGAGTTATCTCGATTCGCTTGGCGGCGTTTTTATAGGAATGGATAGTCTCGGATTCGCCGTGGGCTACCAAACGAGCGACGGTATCGATGATGGCGGTCCTACCGTGACGTATCCTTACGCACTGGAACTGTACTGCGAGTAGGCGCCCCGGTTCGGATCAACTCCGCTCCTACGTGTACGCGGAGGCGCTGATGTGATCGAGCAGCCACGTGCCGCCGGTACCGGTCAGCTGCGTGCCACAGTACGGACATGTCGCGGCGCCAGCCGTCGTCGGTGCGCCGCATGACGGACAATGGGTAGCGCCGCCAGCGCCGGCCCTCTTTGGAGTTGTGGTTCCAGGCGGACGTACGTAGGTCGGAAACTCAGTGAACGAGTCCGGCAGCGAACTCCCGTCGACTGCGGCCCCGGTATCGACGTCTTGTGTGAAGCGGACTCCGCGCGAAAGCAGTCGGACGATGATCGCCTGTCTTGTTCCGTCGAGCATCACCCTGATGATCGCGGATCCATCTATCTTCATGTCGTGCACGACGCGTCGCATTCCAGCGTGCTTCCATTTCTCGACGCATGCGCGATATGCGGCGACGCATTCCGGCGTAGCGAACGCTGTCATGCCATCGGCATTCATCTCGGCATCGCACGCGAGATACTTTTGATAAGTCTGGGATGCTTGCGCGAGGAATTGCAAGTCGTTGAAGTCCGGATCGATCTGCTGCAATGTCGCGACTTCATCATGTACCCGCTCTTGGATCGCTGGTGGCGGGTTTGCCGACCATTCCTGTGACGTCAGCACGAAGTTCGGATCGCCCTTGGCTGGGTCTCGAAAGGCCCACGGGCGCGTGCCATCTAGAGACTGAAAGGTCGCGACCCGGTAGATCGCAACCGCTGCTAAGCCGATGATTTCGAGTAGTCTAAAAAGCAGCCAGCCCATGGTCTAGGTTTCCGCGTGCGGCAGTCGTCCGCCCTACTAAGTGTACGCGGAGGCGCTGATGTGGTCGAGCAGCCACGTGCCGCCGGTGCCGGTCAGCTGCGTGCCGCAGTACGGACATGTCGCGGCGCCAGCCGTCGTCGGTGCGCCGCATGACGGGCAGTGCGTCGCACCGCCGGTGCCCGCGCTCTTCGGCGTCGTCGTTCCGGGCGGGCGTACGAAGGTCACGAAGTCGGAAAACGTTTCGGAGCTCGCGCTACCGTCGGTCGCGACGCCGCTGTCGACGTCTTGCGTGAAGCGCACGCCGGATGTCGAGAAGCGGACGATGACCGCCTGACGCGTACCGTCGACCGATACTTTGATGATCGCCGAAGCCGACACCGTCATATCGTGCACGACGCGGCGCAATCCGGCAGCTCGCCAATCGGCGACCTGTTTCCGATAGCTATCGACGAACGACGGGGTCGCGATCGCCGCGATCGCATCGGCGTCCATCGCACCGTCGGCGGCGACGTACGCGTTGTACTGCGTGGTCGCCATCGAGAGGAACTCGATCTCGTTGAAATCAGGGTCGATCTGCTGAAGCGTCGCGACCTCGTCGTGCGCGCGCTGCGCGCCGCTCGGTTGCGGCATTGTCGCAGTGTCAATGACGGGCTGCGGCGTCATCATCATCGCATCGGTGCTGACGCTATCCGACGTCCAGATCGTCATCCTCGTGTTGTTCCGCGTCTCGGCACTGAAGAGCATGTTGAGGACGGCGCCGACGAAGCGGAAGACGCCACCCATGAAATCGGACCCGTCCGGCATGTTATGCCCCTCGCAGACCACCCGCGTCCCGGCCCCATTCGTGGCCGTCGCGCCATGCCTCCAATATATCGGCAGCTTCTGCCGGCGTCTGTGCGAACGCGTCGGGTTCGCGCGAGCCGAATGCCTCTTCGGTCGTCGGTCGCCAAAGCGCCGCGATCGACCGCACTCCAGCCCCGTCCGCGGCCTCGACGTCCAAAGCCGAATCGCCGACGTAAGCTGTCTCTGCCGCATCGACCTGCATGAGCGCGAGCGCGTAGATGAGCGGCTCGCAGTCGGGCTTGTGGCGCGACGTGTCTTCCTTAGCGACGACGTATTCGAACATGCCATCGAGCCGGCACAGCGCGAGTCCGCGCTTCGCGGTCTCGCGGAACTTCGACGTGACAACGCCGAGGCGCAGACCACCCGCGCGAAGACGGCGGATGAGATCGACGACGCCCGCCATGTTGCGCACATCGTCGTCGTGGCGAGCGAGGAAGAAGTCGAGATATGTCGCCGCCGCGGCCTTCAGATCGTCGCCATGGAAGTACCGCGCGAGCGTGTCAGAGAGCGGCAAGCCAAGATCGGCCTCGATCTGTTCGCGCGTCATGATCCTGCCGTGCGTCCGGTACGTGTGCGCGTACGACTCAATGATCAGTTCCGTCGAGTCGATGAGCGTGCCGTCGAGGTCGAACAGCACCGCTCGCAGCGGCCTCCGTGCCTTGCGGATCATCGTGCGCCGACCCCTTGGCGCGAGAGCGCGCAGCGCGTCAGCCGATCGACGAGCGATTCGTACGGAATGCCCGCCGCGGCAGCGGCTTCGGGGAACAAGCTCAGCGCAGTGAGCCCGGGCAGCGTGTTGCATTCGAGCAGATAGAGCGATTCGTCGGTCGCGTCCATCATGACGTCGATGCGCGAGTAGTCTCTGCAGCCAAGCGCATCGTGCAATCGCAGCGCGTAGTCTTGCATGCGCGCGGCGATCGCCGCATCGATTTCGGCGGGCACCATGTGGCGGCTCGCGCCGGCGGTATACTTCGCATGATACGAATAGAACTCGTCGGCCGGCAAGATCTCGATGATCGGCAGCGCCTCCGAGCCAAGCACCGACACGGTGAACTCTCGGCCGCGGACATACGCTTCGACGAGCATGCGGCCTGCGACGTTTCGCGCCGCGTCTATCGCGCCCGCCCACTGCGATTCGTCGCGCACGATCGTCACGCCGACCGCCGATCCTTCGGCGAGCGGCTTGACGACGCACGGCACTCCGGGTCGTCTCGGTGGAGTCGATGGTGCATCGTCGGCGCCGATGACGACGGCACCCGGCGTTGGCAGATCCGATGCGCGCATGACGGCCTTCGTCATCCACTTGTCCATCGCGATCGCGCTCGCTCGCATGCCCGAACCTTGGTAACCGAGCTCCATCCAGTCGAGCAGCGCCTGGATCGTGCCGTTCTCGCCCGCGCCGCCGTGCAGAGCGTTGAAGATCGCGTCCGGCTTCGCTGCGCGGAGGCGGTCGACGAGATCATCGCCTGGGTCGATTGTGGTCGTGCGATATCCGAGCGATTCGAGTGCTGCGAGCACGCCCGCACCCGTCTGAAGACTGATCTCGCGCTCGGCCGATGCGCCGCCCAAGAGAACGGCGACGTGTGGCATGGACACGGGATGTTTGCTTAGGGAGTTGCCGACGCCGAACCTTCGTTAACTTCGTTAGAAGGTCGCGTCACAGCACGTGGACTTCTGTTTCCAATTCGATGCCGTGCTTTTCGCGAACGGCCTCGCGGACGCGTTCGATGAGCGCGAGAACGTCGGCGCAAGTCGCACCGCCGCGGTTGACGATGAAGTTCGCGTGCTTCGTCGACACCTCCGCAGCTCCGTTAGTCCACCCCTTGCAACCCGCGGTCTCGATGAGACGTGCCGCGTAGTCGCCGGGCGGATTCCGGAAGATGCTCCCCGAGTTCGGCACTTCGAGCGGCTGCGTCGCATTGCGGCGGTCGATTCGCGCGCGCAGCTCGGCTTGGACGTCACGCGGATCGCCCGGCGTGAGCACCATCTCGGCCGCGCAGACGACCGCATTGCGATCGAGCGAGGACCGCCGGTATGCGAACTCCGGTCTCGTGAACGTCTGAAGCTTCTCGCCTGCGACGACGACTTCGACGCGGTCGATGACGTCGCCGATCTCCACATCGGTGCCGGCGTTCATGCGGACCGCGCCTCCGACGGTGCCGGGAATGCCGACGAGGCCTTCAATGCCGGTCAATCCATGCTTCGCCGCCTCGCGACACAATGAGACGACCGGCACGGCGCCGCCGGCGCGGATGCGCGTGCCGTCGACGGTGACCTTCGTGAAATCA
>DASQJC010000173.1:0-5634 GCA_035631255.1 Candidatus Eremiobacteraceae bacterium
TGCCGTCATCCGGCTTCTCGACCAGCGCGATTCGCTGCCGTTCGAGGTCGTCGGATGCGTCGACGACGATGACGCCGCTCGAAGCGTCGAAGGCGTTCCCGTTCTCGGCAAGCCCGCCGATCTTACTCGGCTGATCGAAGCGAACGGCGTCGACACAATCATCGTCGCCGCCACGTCCGAACGTCGCCGGCTCGTCAAACTTGTCATGGCGGCGTGCTCGAACACGCCGGGCCGACGTCCGGCCGTCAAAGTTCTGCCGCATCTCGATCAGCTGCTTACCGGCAAGGTCGAGTACTCGCCCGTGCGCGACGTACGGCTCGAGGATCTGCTCCAGCGCGATCCGGTCGAAGTCGATCCGTCGCGCGTCGCGCCGCACCTCGAGAACCGCGTCGTGCTCGTCACGGGCGCAGGCGGGTCGATCGGCAGCGAGCTGTGCCGCCAGATCTCGCGCTTCAATCCAAAGCTGCTCGTGCTCGTCGGTCATGGCGAGAACAGCCTCGTCGCGATCGATCAGGAGCTGCGGACCGAACTCGGCTTCACGAAGACTGAAGTTGCGTTAGCCGACGTCGCCGACGGGTTCCGAGTCCGAAGCATATTCTCGCAGTACCGGCCGCACATCGTTTTCCACGCCGCTGCGCACAAACACGTGCCGATCCTCGAATCGAACGTCTGCGAAGCGGTGCGCAACAACGTCTTCGGCACCCACGCGGTCGCGCTCGCTGCCGCCGCTGCCGGCGTCGCGAAGTTTGTCATGATCTCGACGGACAAAGCGGTCAACCCGACGAGCGTCATGGGCGCGACTAAGCGCTTCGCCGAGCTCATCTGCCAGTCGTTCGAACGCCGGACGGGAACGGAATTCGTCTCGGTCCGCTTCGGCAACGTCCTCGGCAGCCGCGGGAGCGTCATCGACGTCTTCAAGAAGCAGATCGAGATGGGCGGTCCGCTCACAGTCACGCATCCGGACATGATGCGCTACTTCATGACGATCCCTGAAGCCGTGGCGCTCGTGCTCGACGCGACCGCGATCGGCCGCGACGGTCAGGTGTGCGTGCTCGACATGGGCAAGCCGGTGAGCGTCGTAGAGCTTGCAGAGAACCTCGTGCGTCTGTGCGGGCTGCGTCCGTACGATGACGTCGACATCGTCTTCACGGGAATCCGGCCGGGCGAAAAACTGCGCGAGGAGATCTTGACACCGCACGAACTCGACAACCCGGATGCGCATTCGGTCGACGACCCGACCGCGCACGAGCGGTTGTTCGTCGCCCAGCAAGAACGGATCGTCTACGAAAAGCTCGTCGGCATCCTGACCGATCTCGAGGTCGCCGTCCGTACGCCCGACACGCAAGCGGTCATCGCGACGCTGCGCCGTCTCGTCCCGAGCTTCGTGCCGGGCGATCACCTGCGCCGAGACGACGCAAACGGCATGGCCCCCGTCTCAGATCTGCGGTCCGCGGCCGAAACGCTGTCGCCGCTCCCCGACGAGACCGATATTAATGAAGAACCGGCCGCAGCGCAGGCCCAGTCGCAGCGTGCCAACGTCGTCAGTCTAGAAGAAGCTCTCGCGGCCCGGAGTGCCGGCATCGATGCAAGTGATCAGGCCGAAGTCGGAAGGCCTTAGCCACGCGGCGGCGCTCAAGGAGCGCATCGTCGCGCGCACCGCGCGGGTCGGCGTCGTCGGCGCCGGCTACATCGGCTTGCCGCTCGCGGTCGCACAGGCAAAGGCCGGCTTCACGGTCGTCGCCGTCGATCAGAACCCGATCCGCGTCGCCCAGCTCAACCAAGGGTCGAACTATCTGCGCGACGTCGACGATGCCGACCTCGCCGCCGTCGTCACGCGCGGCAAGCTGAGCGCGACGACCGAGCTCGACCGCATCGGCGACTTCGACGTCGTCATCATGTGCGTGCCGACGCCGGTCACGCTCCACAAGGATCCGGACACCGCGTTCATCCGCAAGATCGGCGCGGAGATCGCCGGGCGCTTGCGCCCCGGCCGCCTCATCACGCTCGAGAGCACTTCGTACCCGGGCGTCACCGAAGAGCTGCTCCTCCCGATTCTCGCGACGAGCGGCCTCAAGGTAGGAGAAGATTTCTTCCTCGCGTTCTCACCCGAGCGCGTCGATCCGGGCAATGCCCGCTATGTAACCGTCAACACGAACAAGGTCGTCGGCGGCGTCACGGAGGCGTGCCTCGACGTCGCTTCGACGTTCTATCAGCAGACGATCGACGAGATCGTGCCCGTTTCGAGCCCGCAGGTCGCCGAGCTCTCGAAGGTCTTCGAGAACACTTTCCGCGCCGTCAACATCGCGCTCGTCAACGAGATGGCGCAATTGTGCGACAAGATGGGTATCAACGTCTGGGAAGTGCTCGACGCGGCATCGACCAAACCGTTCGGGATGATGCGGTTCAACCCGGGCCCTGGCGTCGGCGGGCACTGCATCCCGCTCGATCCGTTCTATCTCACTTGGAAAGCGCGGCGCTACGATTACCATATGCGCTTCACAGAGACGGCCGCCGAGATCAATCTCGGGATGCCCTGGTTCGTCCGCGAGAAGCTCCGGCGCGTGCTCAACGACCGTGGCACGCCGGTTAAGGGCGCGCGCGTCTTCCAGATCGGTCTTTCCTACAAGCGCGACGTCGAGGACTGGCAAGAATCGCCCGCGCTGCGCGTGCTCCATCTGCTCGAGCAGGACGGCGCGATCGTCGACTATCACGACCCGCACATCCCAAGCATGCGAGAAGAAGACGGCAGGCTGCGCCACTCCGCGCTGCTCACGCCCGACGCGCTCGCCCGCGCGACGTGCGTCGTCATCACGACCGACCACAGCTCGATCGATTGGGATTTCGTCGTCCGCAACGCGCAAGTCGTCCTCGACACGCGCAACGCGACGCACCACGTCGAGTCCGGCAGGGAGAAGATCGTCCTGATATGACGCTCTCTCCCGAAATCGCCAACGAAGCGAAGTCGAAGGCCGTCTCGGTCGAAGGCATGCGCATCCTCGTGCTCGGCTACACCCGCTTCGCGCTGCGCCAGACGGCGATGTTCGAAGCGCGCGGCGCTCGCGCGACATACGTAAAGCGGAATTTCGCGCTTCGCGCGCTGCCGCTCGTGCCGATGTCCGACGTCGTCTATCAGGTCGGCGGACCGATGGTTCCGCGCTCGGTCTTCGATGCGTGCCGCTTCCTCGGAAAGCCGATCGTCAAGCATTGGCTCGGTTCCGACACGATGCGCCTCCACGATCCGAACGTCCAGCGCCAGAGCGCGGCGAGCTTCGTGACGAACTGGGCGGATGCGCCGTGGCTCGTCGACGAGCTGAAAGCAGCCGGCATCGATGGTCAGACCGTGGGCCTCAGCCCGATCTCGGTCAACGCCGATCTGCCGTTCCCATCGTCGCCGCTCCGCGTGCTCTGGTTCTTACCGGAAGATCGCTTCGAGTTCTACGGCGGTCAGATGGCGCTCGCAGTCGCGCGCGCGATGCCCGACGTGAAGTTCGTCTTCGTCGGATGCGAACGGCGCGGCCGGCCGGCGCCGGCGAACGTCCAGTATGTCGGCTTTCTCGATGAGATCGACGACGCGTACGCGCAGACGCACGTGCTCGTGCGCATGGCCGACCACGACGGTCTGTCGCAGATGGTGCTCGAGGCCCTCAATCACGGCCGCTACGTCATCTGGAATTATCCGTTCGATGGCACGCTCAAGGCGGCGAATGAGGGCGAAGTGATCGCGCAACTGAAAACGCTCGCAGCGCGCATGGCCGACGGAGGACTGAGCTATAACGAGTCGGGCCGGACGTCGGTCCGTACAGGCTATCTCGGCGACATCATCGCCGACCATATCTGCGAAGGGATCTCAGCTGCCGCGAAGCGGCGGCACAATGGAGTCGCACTCTCGTGATCGACACGCGCGCCTTGGTCTATCGACCTTTCTGGCCCGTCTTCTGGAGATGGACGGGGATCTCGCTTGGCGTGGGCGCCGCCGTCCTCGTGGCGTTCATCGGGTTCAACCTCGCGATGGCGCCGACGGGCTGCCCGATGTTCTGGAACGTCTTCGCGATCTATTGCGGTACGCACACCGGCATGGCGCTCGCCGCATGCCTGTTCATGATTCCGCTCGCCGGCTATTTCGCGATCAAGCGGCCGTGGCTGTTCCCGGTCTCGCTTTACGCGTTGCTCGTACCATCGGACTCGTATCTCAATTTCACGTCGTTCACGGGCGGCAGCTCGCTGACGAAGGTCGCTGCGATCCTCGCAACCGGTTCGATGATGTGGTACCTCGCGCGGAACAAGCGCTTCGTCGATCCGGGCAAGGCGGTGGTCGCGTGGCTCGTCTACGGCGCGTGGGCATCGATGACGATGCTCTGGGGTTACGACGTCGAGGACAACACGCTCATCCTCTGGGGCACGCTCTGGCAGCTCATCTTCTTCTACGTCATCCTCGCCGTCGCGCGCATAGAAGAAGACGAGTTCCGCGTCATCATGACGTCGTGGATCATCGGCAATCTGTTCGCGTCGGTCTTCGGCGCGACCGTGTTCGGCTTCGGCGGCGCGAAGTTCGACAACGCCGGTCGTCTTAAAGCGCACTTCAATCCGGACAATAAGCTGCTCTCCGACCTCTTCTCGGCATCGTTCGTGTTCCCGGTCGCCCTCATGACGATGTACATCCTGCGCATCAATTGGGGACTGAAGAAGATCGGGCTGCTGCTCGTCTACATGGTCCTGCTCGTCGGACAGTTCGTCGTCGGATCGCGTGGCGGCATCCTCGCCGACGGCCTCGTCCTCGTCTACTTCTTCCTCAAGGGACGCTACCGCGGTCAGCTGATGTTCCTCGCGGCGCTCGCCTTCACGGTGAGCTTCGCGTTCCCGACGGCGACCTGGGGCAGAATCCTCAAACCCGATCCGTCCGGAGGCTCCGGCCGTATCGAGATCTGGAAGGTCGGGTGGGCTGCGCTCAAAGATCACTGGATCTTCGGCGGCGGCTTCGCTCAGTTCGAAAATCTGTACGACAAATATTTCCTCACGGTGTGGAACCAGTTCTACGAGCACTGGCACCGCGGTCCGCACAACATCATTCTGCAGGCATGGGTCGAGCAGGGCCTCATCGGCCTTGGCATCATGCTCCTCGCGTGGTGGATGACGTACAAGTCGATGGCGCACATCCCGCCGGGCCACCCGCGTTACGACGAGCGCATAGCGGTCGAAGCGGGCGTCTTCGGGGCGTTCGTCGCGGGGATCTTCGTCGGTATCATGCTCTCGAAGTTCACGTTCTGGATGATGACGATGGTCTCGCTCTACCGTCAGGTCACGCTACGCTCGGTGAACGCGGACCAGGCCTCTAAACAGGCGCTCGATCATGTCGTCGTGCTCGACACTGGGCCGCCGCCCGAGCTCGAGCCTTTGCCGGTGCCCGGCACCGCGACTTGAAACGCGAAGAGTTCCTCCCGTACTGCCGCCCGGCGCTCGGCGCTGACGACATCGCGGCGGTCGTCGACACGCTCGAGCGCGGCTGGCTGACGACCGGCCCGCTCGTCAAGCGTTTCGAAGCCGAGTTCGCCGCCGCATGCGGCGTGAAGCATGCGATCGCGCTCAACAGTTGCACGTCGGCCATGCATCTCGGACTCATCGCGCTCGGCGTCGGTC